>JBPOHA010000025.1:0-8122 GCA_052036095.1 Bacillota bacterium | reverse complement strand
AAAGATTATCAAATTGCTACTTGTGAACCAGTTATTCAATCACGTAGACCAAATAATCGAATAGATAAAGTACGCCATATGTTTAATAAAAAAGAAAATTAAGTTACTATTCGCTAAATTACAATTTATAGAGTAGATGTAATAAGAGCCGAAAGGCTCTTATTTTTATGCCTTTAAATCCTATTCACTTACAAAACTTTTCTTATTATGTAAGTTAAATCCTGTTCACTTACAAAGGTTTGTTGTATTAAGAATGGTGTCGTGATAGATGGAGCGTGTGGTACAGGTGGAATTTTATCTGCAAGTATGGAATATGCTTCAAAATTAAATAATTCATCAAAGATGATTGTGTATGGACAAGAATTGAATGAACAAACTTATGCTATTTGCAAAGCAGATATGCTTATTAAGGGAGAAGATTCAAATAATATAAGACAAGGTAATACTTTATCTGATGATAGATTTCCAGGAGAAAAATTTGATTATATTATGATGAATCCACCATTTGGTAGAGAATGGAAAAATGAGAAAACAGCAGTAGATGCAGAGGCTAAAAAAGGCGTAGATGGAAGATTTCCAGCAGGGACTCCTGCTATATCAGACAGTCAATTACTATTCTTACAAAATTCGGTTTCAAAGATGAAAGATAGTGGTTCAAAAATCGCAATAATACATAATGGGTCTGCATTGTTTAAAGGTGATGCTGGTTCAGGTGAATCTGAAATAAGAAGATATGTTATTGAAAACGATTTATTAGATTGTATTATTCAATTACCAAATGACTTGTTTTACAACACAGGAATAGCAACTTATATATGGGTATTATCTAACAAGAAACCAGAGTATAGACAAGGCAAAGTTCAACTAATTAATGCTAATGAATATTTCAAAAAGATGAGAAAATCATTAGGAAATAAACGAAATGAAATGACAAAAGAACATATAAATGAGATTACTAAAATATATGGCGATTTTGTTGAAAATGATGTTTCAAAAATATTTGAAAATGATTTCTTTGGATATAGAAAAGTAACTATAAGTCTAGGTATAGAAGCATATACTAATGCAAATGGAAAACTTGTTAATAAAGCAATAGTGGATGTTGAAAATATCCCACTTTTAGAAGATGTAAATGAATATATGAATAGAGAAGTTATCCCTTTTAATCCAAAAGCACAAATACTACCATCTAAAACTAAAATAGGTTATGAAATTTCTTTTACTAAATATTTTTATAAATATCAAGCACCTAGAAGTACAAAAGAAATTATGAAAGAGATATTAGAACTTGATAAAAAATTAGATGGTGTGTTAAAGGAGATTTCTGATGAGTAAAGAATTAGTTGAGAGTGGAATAGAATGGATAGGTAAGTATCCAAAAGATTGGAAATTAATAAAAAGTAAATTTTTATTATCTATTACGACTGGAAAGAAAGATGCAATAGCTGAAAATCCAGATGGTAAGTATGAGTTTTTTACTTGTTCAACAGAAAATAAAAAAACTGATAATTATTGCTTTGATCAAGAAGCACTATTGGTATGTGGAAATGGGGAAGTTGGATTTACTAGATATTATAATGGCAAATTTGATGCTTATCAAAGGACTTATGTTTTAGGTGATTTTAATATTAATGTATTTCCAATATACTTGAAATATTATTTTAATGGATTATTATCTAAAAAATTAGAATTGGATAAAGTAGGCTCTGTTATTGATTTTATAAAATTAGGAGATATTCAAAATTTTTTAGTATGTTTGCCTGCGAAAAGTGAGCAAGAAAAGATAGTAAAATATCTTGATAGTAAAGTGACTAAAATTGATCAAACAATTAATGACAATAAGAAGTCTATTGAATTACTTGAAGAATATAAAATAAATTTAATAAGTAAAACAATTAAGAATAATGAAAGTAATTCTGAAAAAATAAAATTGAAACACCTTGGAACATTGCAAAATGGAATAAGTGCAGGTGCTGAAAAATTTGGAACAGGAAATGAAATATTCGTAAATTATGGCGATGTATATAACAATTTTGAAATACCAAAAAATCCTGTTGGTAAAATTAGTTTAACTGATAAAGAGAAAGAAACGTACTCTTTAAAAAAAGGTGATGTTTTATTTACAAGAACATCAGAAACAATAGAAGAAGTAGGAATGACTTCTGTTTGTATGAGTGACTATCCTAATTCAGCATATTCAGGTTTTGTTATAAGGTTTAGACCAAACAAAGACAAACTTTTATATGAAGGATATTCTAAATATTATTTTAAAATGAGAGAACATAGAGATTATTTTGCGAGGGAAATGAATTTAGTAACAAGGGCTTCGTTAAGTCAGGGACTATTAAACAATTTAGTTGTTATTTTGCCTGATTATAATAGACAAATAGAAATTTCAAAATTTTTAGATAGAAAATTTGAATTATTAAATAAATCTATTAAATATAGAAAACAAATTATTGAAAAACTAGAAGAATATAAAAAGTCACTTATATATGAAGTAGTAACAGGAAAGATTGAGGTGTAGTCTATGGAAACTAGAGAAATAAAATTAGAAGAAAAAATTGAAGAATATTTAACTACAAAAGGAGGATATTCAAAAAGTAATGAATTAGGTTATGAGTCAATCAAAGGTTATAAAACTGCTAGTTTATTAAAATTTCTTAAAACTACACAAAAAAAGAATTGGGATAAGTTAGTTAATATTCACGGTGATATTACTGAAGTATACTTTTTAAATATGCTTGAAAAGCAAATAAAAGAATTTGGGTTACTTGAAACATTAAGAGGAAAAATAAAACTTAATGGACTGGAATTTAAGTTACTATATTTTAAACCAGAAACGAGTATAAATAATGATATAGTTGAATTGTATAATTTAAATAATTGTGAATGTGTAAGACAATTACATTATTCAATAAACAATAATAATAGTTTAGATATCGTTTTATTTATAAATGGTTTTCCATTAGTAACCATGGAATTAAAAAATCAATATACAGGACAGGATGTAAATAATGCTGTAAGGCAATATAGAGAAGATAGAGAATGTAATGAACCAATATTTTTGTTTAACGAAAGAAGTTTAATTCATTTTGCAGTTGATTTGTTTGAATGTAAAATGACAACAAGATTAAATAATGAAAAAACATTCTTTTTACCATTTAATCAAGGAAGCAATGGGGCAGGAAATGTCGGTGGGGCTGGAAATCCAAATAATGAAAATGGATTTGGAACGTCTTATTTATGGGAAAATGTTTTGACAAAGGATATGTTATTTGAAATTGTTCAGAAATATATGCACTTAGAATATGATAAAAAGAAATCATGGAAAACTGGTAAAATGATATTTCCTAGATATCATCAACTTGATGTAGTTACTAAAGTAGTTACAGATGTCAAGAAAAATGGTAGTGGTAAGAATTATTTAATACAACATAGTGCTGGTTCTGGAAAATCTAATTCAATAGCGTGGTTATCATATAGATTATCTAGTCTACATGATAAAAATAATAATAAAATTTTTGATTCTGTAATTGTTATTACTGATAGAAAAGTATTAGATAATCAATTGCAAGATACCATTTATCAATTCGATCATGTAGATGGTACTGTAGAAAAAATTGATAAAAATAAATCATCTAGAGATTTATTAAAAGCAATAAATGATGGCAAAAAGATAATAATTACAACTTTGCAAAAATTCCCAGTTATTTATTCAGAAATAAATAGTATTGGAAAAACATTTGCTGTAATAGTAGATGAAGCTCATTCTTCACAAACTGGTAGAAGTGCATCAAAATTAAAAGAAGGACTAGGCAATACAGAAGAAATATTAGAAAAATATGCAAGAGAAGAACTTTCTGAAGAAGCAAATAGACCAGATGAAGATGAAGTATTACTAAATGAACTTGCTTCCCATGGATTACATACTAATATGTCTTTCTTCGCATTTACAGCAACTCCAAAAGAAAAGACATTGCAAATATTTGGAACAAAACAAAATGATGGAACATATAAACCATATCATATTTATTCTATGCAACAAGCAATAGAAGAAGGATTTATTTTAGATGTATTAAAAAACTATATGACATATAATATGTATTATAAAATCGTTAAGACTGCAGAATCTGATGAAAAATTAAAATCTTCGAAAGGTATGAAAGCCATAGCAAGATTTGAATCATTACATCCACATAATTTAAGTCAAAAAGCAGCCATTATGATAGAACATTTTTTAAATACTACACAATATAAAATAAATGGTAAAGCAAAGGCTATGGTTGTAACATCATCAAGATTGCATGCAATAAGATATTTAAAAGAATTTAGAAAATATATTAAAGATAATAATCTTGAAAATGTAGATGTATTAGTTGCATTTTCTGGAGAAGTAAGGGATGGGAATGATACATATACTGAACCAAAACTAAATATTGATTATAAAGGTAACAATAAAGAAATAAAAGAAAATCAACTTCCAGAAAGATTTAATGAAGATTATAATGTTTTAATAGTAGCAGATAAGTATCAAACAGGATTTGATGAACCTTTATTACATACTATGTTTGTAGATAAACCATTATCTGGAGTTAAAGCAGTTCAAACTTTATCAAGACTAAATAGAACCTGTTCAGGTAAAACCGATACATTTGTATTAGACTTCGTTAATACTGCGGAAGATATTCAAACTGCATTTCAACCATATTATCAAGGAACTGCATTACAAAGTGGTGCAGATCCTAATATGGTGTATAGTATTTATAAGAGAGTGGAAGCGTATAGAATTTTTAATGATGAAGAAGTACATGAATTTGCTAAGACATATTATAGTAAAGATGATAATATGGAATTATTAAATCATTATCTACACCCAGCACGAACTAAATATATTGATATGGATAAGGAAGATCAAAAAGAATTTAAATCTACATTACAAGCATTTATAAGAATATATGCATTTATTGTACAAGTTGTTAGAATGATGGATAAAGATATTCAAGAGAAATATGTTTTTTGTAAATACTTAAATCAAGTATTACCTAAAGAACATTCTACAAATACATCTTTAGATGGAAAAATAGAATTAGAATATTACAGACTAGAAAAAAACTATGAAGGTTCAATCTTTTTAGTAAAAGAAGAAGGCGAACTTTATTCAGCATCAGGAAGTATTGGAAAAACAGATGAAGAAGAGGAAGAAAACTTAAGTACAATAATTGAAAGAATTAATGATAAATATCATACTAAATTTACCAATATGGATAAAGTTATGGAGCAAATAACACAAGATTTTGTTGATGACGAAAAAATGGTACAATATGCAAAAAATAATAATCCAGAAGAGTTTAAAAAAGTATATGATGATGAGTTTAAAAAGAAAGCATTTAAACGATATCAACAAAATTCAGAAATGTTTGAAAAAATGATGGCAGAAGAAGGATATATGGAAGACTTTATGAAATCTATGTTTAAGTATGTTTATGAAAGTTTAAAAAACAAAAAATAAATTCTAATTTAAGGTGGTGATGGTTATGGCTAATGAAACAGGTGGTAGAGCAGATAAATTTGGAAATAAATTTGAAAAAAATTGCATAATAAATTATTATATAGATGTAGTGAGAGAAAAAATTAAATATTGTTCTTTTGAAAAAATAGGCGACGACGAAAAGGGAACAGATATAATAATTGAAGATTTTAAAAATGTTAAAACTCTAATTCAATGTAAAGAAAGAAATATAGATATTAATAGTTGGAGTTTAAGTAAATTATCAAGTAAAGATATATTGAAAAACTGGCTGTTTCATTTAAATAGAGATGAGAGTTATTTAGTTGGTCTGCAAACACCATTATCATCTGTTCAGTTAGAAGATTTAATAAAATGTGCAAAAAATACTGATACTCCAGATAACTTTTATACAAAACAAGTAAAAAGCTCAAAACAGAGAGAAAAAGATTTTAATATTTTTTGTTCCTCAATGAATCTTAAACTTAATGATGATTATAATAGTTTAGAAGCAGACAAAAATATTATAAAAGCAATTGACTATTTGCGAAGAATAAAAATAATTCAAACAGCTGATGAAAATTTGAAAGAAGAAATAATAACAAAAATAGAATCATTTTTTTTAACTGATGAGAATATTGTATATAATACATTTTTAGATTTGATTGAAAATGGTAATATAATGGCTAAAAATGTAGATAGAAATTATTTGTTTAAAATATTCGAAAAAAATAATATTACTTTAAGAACTTTGGAAAATGATAAATTGTCTTTACCAAATATTGATAGATTAAATAAACAATTCAAAAATCAATATGTTTTCATTAATAATGAACTAATTTTTAGAGAGGAAATTGCTGATTCTATTAAAGAAATCCAAAATGGAAAATCTCTTATTATTTGTGGAACTGCAGGTATTGGAAAAAGTTCTTGTATAAAAGGAATAATTGATTATTTGGAAAAAGAGGATATTTTATATTTAGCAATAAAATTAGACATTAAAACTCCAAAAGAAAACGAAAAAAATTGGAGCAAAATGTTAGGTTTTGAATTTTGCATAAGTGATTGTTTAGACAAATTTTCTAATGGAAAAAAGACAGTATTAATATTTGACCAACTAGATGCTTTGCGTTGGACTCAA
The DNA here is from genome assembly GCA_052036095.1 of Bacillota bacterium. Lineage (GTDB taxonomy): Bacteria > Bacillota > Clostridia > TANB77 > CAG-508 > CAG-793. Next base: position 1,472 of record JBPOHA010000025.1, on the reverse strand, counting down.
TCTCATTCAAGAGATGCGATAGATGTATGTCAAGAGATAATTGATAAAATAAATAGATTGAATGAGGTAAGAGAAAATAAGATTTCTATTATTTTTACTTGTAGAACTTATGATTTAGAGACAGACACATCAATTAAATATTTATTAAAGGATACAAGTCAAGCAAATTCTAAAGGCATTCAATGGAAAAGAATTATACTTAAGCCATTAGATGAAACTATATTAGAAAACATAATTGGAGAAAACTGGATCTTATATAATTACAAGTTAAAAAGTCTTTTAAAAATTCCAAGTAATTTATTTATATGGACAAATATAAATAAAAATAATATGGATTTTAATATATATAGTACGGGAATGCTTATAGAAAAATGGTGGGAACAAATAGAAAAAGATTTTTTTAATAAAAATATAACATCTACAGATTTGAAGGGTTGTATTAATAATATTATTAAAAAAATGGTATTTTCTAATAAAAATAGCGTTCTCAAATCAAGATTAGATATTGATATAAATATATTAAATTATCTTTGTTCTCAACATTTTATTGTAAATAATGATGAAGTTATAATGTTTGCACATCAGAGTATTTTAGACTATTACATTGCAAAAGATATGGTAAATGAATATTGTAGTGGGACTTCTATTATAGAAATTATTGGAGACAAAAGTAAACAAATTCCAAGTAAGAGATATCAATTTCAAATGTTTTTAGAAGAAATAAATATATTTGATGGTTCTCAAGCATTTATAGAAGTTATTAGAAGTGTTTTAGAAAGTAATCAAATAAGAAGCTATTTAAAATTTGTTTGTTATGAAGTGTTAAGTCAAATTGATCATATTGATGATAATATATTTAATTATGTATCTAATAATTTAAACGATAATATGGTTAATACAGTTTTAAAGGGTCATATATCTTATATTTCAAAATTTATTGAAAAAGGTGTTTTTGATAAATGGATTTATGATGATAACAAACTAAAACTCGTTTCTAACTTATTAAAAAGTGTATACACTAATTTTACAGACATTGAAATTGAATTTATAAAAAATAGTATTGGTGTTAGTAAAAAGATTGATTTAGAATTATATAATTCATTAGATTATGAAATTGAAGATGAGGATCAAAGAATTTTTGATATTAGACTTCAATTATATAAAAAATATCCAGAACTATATAATTTATATGTTGATGTAAGCAAAGTATTATTAAAAAATGAAAAAAGAGTTATTGATATTTTAGAATATTTAATTAAATATCAAGTTCCAGACAATAATAGAATTTATTGTAACTTTAATGTAGAAGATTATAAGACATTACTTTTCCAGGAAGATGAATATATTATACTGAGATTCTACGTCAGTACTTTATAAACCACCCTCAAAGCATTGATAAATATACGTTCCTTCAAAATTCAGCTTTCACCCATTGGGTGAAAGAAAAATGCTCAAAAATGTGTTGAATTATC
>JBPOHA010000041.1:0-29525 GCA_052036095.1 Bacillota bacterium | reverse complement strand
TCAAGACAAACATATAGGCAAACAGCATAAAAAAATAGCACTAAATTTTAGTGCTAATGTTTAAAAGTTTTTGGGACATTTTCCCTTTTACTTGACACTATTTGTTTTAATAAAAAATATATGTATTATGTAAATTTTATAAAGATTTTTTTGTTCTTTAGCACTTTATATTAAGTATAAATATATCGTTCTTAAATTTTTATTTACAATTTTTTAAATAAAATTTATTAGCTAATATAATAATTTTTAAACTTTGTTTTAATTTGTAACTAAATTGTAACAAGTTATTCACACTTTTTTCACAATTCAAGTGTATTATGATATTATAAAAATATTTATAGTAAGTTCATATGTTTATTGTATAATCCTAAATATATTATATATGAATTAAAAATAGTTTGAAAGGGCATATTCTTTTATATCAATATATACTTTCAAATAAAGAAAGGAAATTAAAAATGGAAGAAAATAAAAATAATAATTTCGTTGAAGTCAATTCAACTCAAAAACGAGAAAAGAAAAATTCTGATTTTGGAAAAACTGTAATGATACCATTTGTTAGTGGAATTTTAGGTGCCACATTAGTAGTTGGAATTTGTGCTGGAGTTCCATCAATAAAAAATAATTTAATTGGCTCTCAATCAAATTCTAATTCAGTTTCTAGTAGTATTGACTACAATACAATTAATACTAGTCTAGTATCACTTTCAAGCTATTCTGATACAGGAATCGCAGTTGCTCAAAAGGTTTTACCATCAGTTGTTGGTATAAAAGTAGAATATTCCGTTAACTCTATATTTTCTCAGTCTTCTACTACAGCTACAGCTGAAGGTTCAGGAGTGATAATAAGCTCAGATGGATATATTTTAACTAATAATCACGTAGTTAATTCTTCAAGTTCATCTTCAACATCTTCTTATTATGAAATTGGTAAAGCAAATAGTATGAGTGTTTATTTATATAATGATGATACTGCTTACCCTGCTAAAATTATAGGTACTGATGAACAAACTGACTTAGCAGTTATAAAGATTGATAAAACTGATTTAACATCAGCTGAATTAGGAGATTCTGATACAGTACAAGTTGGTGAATGGTGCATGGCAATAGGTAACCCTCTTGGCATGAAGAGCAGTGTTACTACAGGTTCAATTAGTGCTTTAAATAGACAAATTACTGATAGTGATAATAAAACATATACATTAACTCAAACTGATGCTGCTATAAATAGTGGTAATAGTGGTGGAGCTTTAGTCAATAGTAAAGGGCAAGTAATAGGCATTAATACTTTAAAAGCATCTGGTACCGGGGTTGAAGGATTAGGGTTTGCAATTCCAATTAATTCTACTAAATCAATTTATAGTGATTTAATTCAATATAATAAAGTAAAACGTCCTTACATTGGTATTACAGGTACAGATATTAGTGAAACTACAATAAAACAAAATCCAACAGCTAAATTGGTCGTTGGAGCATATGTAAGATCAGTTGTAGAATTTTCACCTGCTGAGAAAGCTGGGCTTAAAGTTGGAGACATTATTATTAAAGCTGATGGAAAAGAAGTAAAAACAATGGATGAACTAAATGAAATTAAAAATAAACATAGTATTGGAGATACAATTACTTTAACTATTAATAGAGATGGAACTGAAAAAACAGTAGATGTAACATTAACAGAACAACCTTAGTTAAGGAAAAATAGAACCTATGTAATAAAAATATACAAAATTTAGAACGTATAAAATACTAAAAATTTAGTCTATACAAAATTTAGAACGTATAAAATACTAAAGATTTAGTCTACACAAAATTTAGAACGTATAAAATAGAAATACTATTTTATACGTTCTCTAATTTTAAATAATATTAATTTTCAAATGTATCACATCAAATTCACACAATGGACAAAATTCAAAAGTATAATAAATACATAATCAGTAATTAAGTTACTCCAATTGCTGGTTAGAAAAAAAAACATCCCCTTTTATTTTCTAAAAGAGTTTGCCTTTTGGTAAACTCTTTTTTACTTTATTTATAATCTTTCCGATTTATTATCTTATTTATAAATATAATTTTGTGGATCAACTTGAACATCATCTACTCTTACTTCAAAATGCAAATGATTTCCAGTAGAATTTCCAGTAGATCCTACTGCTGCAATTATATCTCCAGCAGATACTTTTTGACCAGCAGATACATATACTTTACTGCAATGTCCATAATAAGTAGTAATTCCATTTCCATGGTCAATTATTACTAAATTTCCATAGCCACCATCATTCCATCCTGCACTAATTACTGTACCATCAGCAGCAGCTTTTATTGACGAACCGTATGCAGCTGCTATATCTAATCCTTTATGATTATGACTTCTAATACTTTCTCTGCTACCAAATCTTGATGTTATATTACCAGTTACAGGAACACATGCAAGATATACACCATTTACTGATTTGCTATCTATTTCTTGTTTTTCTTCAAGTTTTGAATCTAAATTTTCTGTCATTTTTTCTTTTTCTTCTTCAATATCAGAAGCTTCACTGTCTAAGTATAATGTGGTAATTTTCAAATCTGGCTCTATTTCGCTATATTCTTCTTTTAGAGAATTTACTAGATTTTCTGCTTCGTTTATAGTATTAACATATATTTTGTTATCTGAATTGTTATCCGCTACTTCATATACTCTGTACACTTTATTTGATTCTTCTTTTAATGTTGAAAAAGTAGTTTCTTCATTTATTTTATTTTTTTCTATAATTGCAAATTTGTATTCTACATTATCTAATGTTACAAATGCAATGTTTTCACTATCCGGCGTTAATATTTGCTCTTGTATTACTTTTTGAAATTTTTCTTTATTATATACATATCCAACTTCCTGCCCATTTAATGTAACAATATAGGCTGATTGAAGTTTTAATATTTCGACTGATGCAACTAGCATTGTAGCAATAATCATTATCTTTATCATTTGTTTCGTATAATGCAATATTTTCTTTTTTAAAATAAAATTCACGCTCCTTTTTTGCGAAACACAAACTTAATTATACCACATATTCTAACCAAATGCAAATTTTTTATTCCATAAGCTTTCTAATTAGTATCTTTTTGTCATTTTTAGTCACATATACCATATTAGGAAAAATCACTTCCATAGCCTTGTTTGAAATAAAACCCTCCTTATATATATTATTATTATATTTTAGTTTTACTCGTCCCATGAATGAATTTATTGCAATAAATGTAATTAGTGCGTCAGTTAACATAAAAGTTAATATTATTTTATCTACATTTTTAGATGTAAAAAGTTTAATAAACTTATCTATTATTGGTTTTATCCAATAAATAAGCACTAAAGATAAAACACCCCAACTTACTGCATAGAATAAGCAAGTTCTTCCATTAATATTCAAAAAATATTTTGGATAATCCCAAAATTTAGTTCCATATAAAGCTTGCATTGCAAAACTTGAAAAATATTCAAAGCTTGCGCCAACTATCATTCCATATAAAAACACTTTATATTTTTTTGCTTTATGAGGTTCCAAAAACATAATTAAAAGTATTGCTCCTACACCATAGATAGGACAAAATGGCCCTATTAAAAAACCTTTTCTGCTTTCAATACTTCTACTCGTAATAAAACAAAAAATATTTTCTAGGAACATTCCAGCAATACTAAAAACAAAAAAATACCATACTAGTTCATGAAAAGTTAATTTCTTAATCATCTTATTCTCCTAGTATTAGTATTTTCTTTTATTTTGATTTTTATTCTAAATATTTTTTATATTTCTATTATATCCATTTCAGATGTAAATGATGTATTTCCATAAGCATATATTATATATAACTCACCATTTGGTCCTTGCATGAAATTATCAACTTTTGTTACATCATATATATCACTTGCAGTGTCTCTCTGATAAATATTATATCCTGAAGCTGAAACTGAACTTGCATCACTCGCAGCCTTTTTTACAACAGAATTAATTTTTTTATTTACTACAGAAGTATCAAGTCCTCTAATTGTTAAAATGTCTGATATTGTTACATCTTTTCCTGTTGCTAAATCATAATTATATGCTTGTACTATAACCCTTTGCGCATTGTCTCCTTCCTTTAAAGTAGCCATTATTGCAAGAGATAATATATCATTATTAATATATGAAGTGTATGTTATATTGCATACTGTATATACTTTTGAATTTTTTATTATATCATCTATTTTATTAACAAAAATAGTTTGTGTCATTGTGTTATATTTATTTACTACATCATTATTTATATTAATTATAGGTATATACGCTAATATAGAATATTTATCTTCTGAGCTTAAATTTAAAGTTGCAGAATTTGAAGATTCAATACTAGAATTTTCATTTTGTGTTGAAATATTTGAACTTTGTGAAGTATTATTTGATGTATTAGCTTGATTATTTTTAGTAGTAGGTACTGAATAAGTATAAACTAAATTCTTAGTCGCATCAATCTTCTTAATTTTACTATCATCATAATTTGTTCCAAAAAATTGATTTGTAAATAACTCTTTAAAACTACTATTTGTCTCTTCTGGAGTGGTTATGCTTGAATTACCAATTACATTTACTTCACTTATATCTGATACTTTTTTAAAAAATTGATTATATACTCCTACAAATAAAGCAACTGCACATATTGAAACTGCTATTCCATATAAACAATATCTAATTAATTTATTCATTTTACCTTTCTATTCCCTTCGCTTTTATATACAACAGAATCGCTGATTTATATTAAATATTAATATAAATTTCTTCGAAAATTACAATTTATTTTATAAACTTTATATACTAAACTCATAATCTTGTTGCACAATTCATATTATAACATTGAATTACAATATTGACAATAGATTTTTTTCTTTTTCTCGTACACTCCTAGCTTATTTCATTTTTTTCTTAGAATCTTTTCAAAATTTATTTGCCTTAAAATTCTAAATTTAATATTTTTTTCATTATGTATTAGCACATATAAAAGTTACAATCTGTTTATCCTTAAAATATTGACTAAATGCTGATTTTAATGTAAAATGAGTATGGAATGGAGAATAATAATATGTTATGTTCAGATTGTAAAAAGAATACAGCCGTTATTTTCGTAAATACTAAAAATAAGGATGGCGAAATTACTAAAAAAGGATATTGTTATGATTGTGCAAAAAAGCGTGGAATTAATCCACTTAATACTTTTTCCAACAGTGCTAACTTATCTGATAAAGATATAAATAATATGACAAATCAATTAAATGAAATGTTTAAAGATTTGTCTGCAAATCTTTCTATTCAAGGAATAAACCCTGAAGATTTGCAAAAATTACAAGAAGAAGCTGCAGAGTCAGAGTCTAATGTTGATGAAGATTCACCAATTTCTGATCCAGATGCTGAAAATGCAACACCTATGGGATTTGCTGTTCCACTTGGTTCTATTTTTTCAGGAATGTTTGGTAAAAAAGAAAATGATGATTCAGAGAATACTAGTAGTTCAAAAACTGTAAAAACTGATGTTAAACCTAACAAAAAGAGAAAATATCTAAATACCTATGGAACTAATTTAACAGATAAAGCTAAAAATAACCAAATTGATGCAGTTATTGGCAGAGATAAAGAAATTGCTAGAGTAGTTCAAATATTAAATAGACGTACAAAAAATAATCCATGTTTAATTGGCGAGCCTGGCGTTGGTAAAACAGCTATTGCTCAAGGATTAGCACTTCGTATTGCAAGTGGAAATGTACCTGCAAAATTATTAAGTAAAGAAGTTTATCTTTTAGATATGACTGCTGTTGTTGCTGGAACTCAATTTAGAGGCCAGTTTGAAGGCAGAATGAAGGCTATAATTGATGAATGTAAAGCAGCTGGAAATATTATATTAGTAATTGATGAAATTCATAACATAGTAGGAGCTGGAGATGCTGATCATTCTATGAATGCAGCAAATATTTTAAAACCATCACTTGCAGATGGCACTATTCAATTAGTTGGTACTACTACCCTTACAGAATATAGAAAATTTATCGAAAAAGATACAGCTTTAGAAAGAAGATTTCAACCTGTAATGATTGAAGAACCTTCCGTTACAGACACTATTGAAATATTAAAAGGTATTAAAAGTTATTATGAAAATTATCATAAAGTTACAATATCAGATAACATTATTAAAGATATAGTAACCATGTCTGAAAGATATATTCATGATAGATTTTTACCAGATAAAGCTATAGATGTATTAGATGAAGCTTGTTCTAGAATAAACTTAGATAATAAAGAATTATATGATTTAGAAATATTAAAAAATAAATTAGCAAAAGTTCAAGAAGATAAAGAAGTTGCAGCTGAAGCTGATTCTACTGATGATTACAAAAAAGCTGCTGAACTAAAAATGCAAGAATGCGCATTAACAGACCAAATTAAAGCTATTGAATCTAAAATGAAACCTAAAGAATTAACTTCTGAAGATGTTGCAAGAGTGATTGAAAGCTGGACTAAAATACCAGTTCAAAAAATTACTGAAGAAGAAACTAAAAAATTACTTAACTTAGAAGGTAACCTTCATAAAAGAGTTATTGGACAAAACGATGCAGTTGCAGCTGTAAGTCGTGCAATAAGAAGAAATCGTGCAGGACTAAAAAGTACGAAAAGACCACCTTCATTTATATTTGTTGGACCTACTGGTGTAGGAAAAACAGAACTTGCAAAAGCACTATCTTTTGAAATGTTTGGAAATGAAGATTCAATTATCAGAATTGATATGTCAGAATATATGGAAAGCAATTCTACTGCTAAATTAATAGGTGCTCCTCCAGGATATGTTGGTTATGATGATGCTGGTCAACTTACAGAAAAGGTAAAAAGACATCCTTATTCTGTTGTTTTACTTGATGAAATTGAAAAAGCACATCCAGATGTATTTAATATTTTACTTCAAGTCCTTGATGATGGAAGATTGACAGATTCTCAAGGAAACACTGTAAGTTTTGAAAACACAATTATAATAATGACTTCAAATGTTGGATCAAATCAAAATATAAATTCTATTGGATTTGGATCAGCAAGTGAATTGAAAAAGGAAAAAATATTAGATAGTTTAAAGGAAAATTTTAGGCCTGAATTTTTAAATAGAATAGATGAAATTGTTGTATTTGATGGGTTAAAAGATGATGAACTTGAAACAATAATTGATTTAATGTTAAAAGATACTCAAAATGTTTTAAATGATAGAAATATTAAAATGTATGTATCAAAAGAAGCTAAAAAATATATTCTTTCAAAAGGGACAGATATCAAATATGGTGCAAGGCCTTTGAGAAGAGCAGTTCAAAGATATATTGAAGATGAACTTTCAGACATGATATTAAAATCAGATTTAAAAAATGGTCAAAATGTATATATTGATGTAAAAAATGATAAACTAGAATTTAAAGTGAAAGAATAATTTAAATTTTAAATAACTATTTGCATATTTTGTAATGAATTACAGATAATTAATAACCTATTGATTTATTATAAATTATGTATATAATATATATACAATTTAAAAATGGAGTAATAAATATGAAATATATACCTAATATCTTAACTGTAATAAGATTTTGCTTTATACCATTTATAATAATATCAATTGTTAAAGATAATTATACAGTAGCTTTGATACTTTTCACAATATCTTCAATCACAGATATCTTAGATGGTTATATTGCTAGAAAATATAATATGATTTCAGATTTTGGAAAATTAATGGATCCACTTGCTGATAAATGTACACAACTTTCAGTTTTACTTACGTTAGCAATTAAAGGTATTATTCCTTATTGGGTAATAATTATCCTTATATTAAAAGAAATCATAATGATTTCAGGTGCGTCTTTTTTATATGGTAAACAACTTGTAGTTTCAAGCAGATGGTATGGAAAATTGTCAACAGTATTATTATTTATAGCTGTTGTTAATTCATTTATTATAAATATTTACAATTTACCAGAATATGATATTTATATTTACGCTTTAGCTATAGTATTTGCTATATTTTCATTAATTATGTACATTCATCATTTCTATGGTGAAGGTTATTTGCCAAAGAAAGAAGAATTAAAGAAAAATACTCCTATAACTAAATAAAAAAATGGTTATATAATAAAAGTTTGGATTGGATAAGGTTTGGATTTAATAAGCATTCTTTACTTATTCATCAAAGAACTTTTAACTAATAATAAAAAAATATAGGATTGAGCAAAATTGTTAAATCCTATATTTTTTGTTTTATTTTTATTCGAAGTCACTTAATTTTTCTTCTAGCTCTTTATCTCCAAAAGCTTTTATTCCATTTTTTAATAGCTCAAGGTCTTCTTCTGGTAAATATTTTGTAGATATCTCTGTATTCTTCTTTAAAGTTTCATTTCCATCTGCGTCTAATGTATATATTGCTACTATTCCTCCATTTTCATGTATAATATAATGTTTATCACATATTTCATTAACTTCTTTATAAAATCTTATTTCTTTTGCGCTAAAACTTTTTATTTTCCATTCTTTGTATTTATTTTCAAAATAATCTTGTGCTTTGTTTACTTCACTAGAATCAATTTTTTTAGTTTCAGTATTAGAATGTCCACACTTATTATAATAAGTTTCAAATATTATTTTAGCATCTGGTGATGACTTTTCCTTTGTTGATACAGTTGCAACAATATTAGTTTTTTTATTATTAATCTCATTAAATTTAGTAGCTTGCTCTACTTGAGCTTTTGATACTTTATTATCATTATATATATGGACCAAAATTCCTGATAGTAATCCTAATATGATTACTATAAAAATTATAGAAATAATTGTAGTCTTATTCAATATCTTTCACGTATAATTCATCACACATATTTTCAAATACCATGATTGAATTATCTCTCCTTTCTGTTAAAATCTTAATACAATTATTTCCAAAATTGCTATTTATATACATCCTACATTATTTTATGTATTAATACTAATTTTTGAGATATATAAATTATAAAAAGCAAAAAGATAATTCATTTGAATATTTTGACATAGAAAATGAACTCAAATTATTAAACTTTTTTGTCTAATAATTTGAGTTCACTTCACTTTTATAATTATCTTTTTTTTATTATTTTAAATAATATTATAAAACTTATATACACTTTAAACTTTTTATTATATACAGCTAAATATTAAAAACTTATTAATGCTTTTACCAATTATATAATTAATAAGTAAACCAAAGCCCTGCTTGTTTTAACTTTGCAATATTAGCCTCATGCTCTGCCTCAGTTTTAGCATAATATACTTTTCCATTTTTATCTGCAACAAAGAACAAATAATCTGTTGTATCTGGATTTATTGCAGCATTAATTGACTCTAACCCAACTGTTGATATAGGTCCTACTGGAAGTTTGCCTTGCATATTAGGCCCTCTAGTATTATATGGATTTTCCTTATTTATTTCACTTTGTTTTAAATCTCTTTCAGCCATATCTACTTTTATTGCATAATATGTTGTAACATCACTACCAATAGACATATTAGCTTTTATTCTATTATAAATAACACTTGCAACTCCTGCTCTATCAGCTGTATTAGATGCTTCAAGTTCAACAATAGATGCTACAGTTAATATTTTGTGTACTGACATATTACTACTTTGAATAATTGTTTTGTAAGGAGCAAGTTTAGTTTGCATTTCATCTAACATCGTTCCAAATATTGTTTCAACTGTTACATCCTTATTTGTAAAATTATAAGTATCTGGGAATAAATATCCTTCTAGTGAATAATAAATATCACTATTTTCTACTTCATTTGTAATAAACCAATATTTTTTTATTAAGCTATTAATATATGTTGTATCACTTAATTTTTGATATACTTGATCTTCTGTATTATTTGTATTTTTAGCGATTGTTTTAGCAATCCAGCGCATATTTTTGCCTTCTAAAAAAGTAATATTTATAGTATCTGGATTGTATGTAGAACCTCCCTGTAGACTAGAAATCATATCTGCTACACTCATATTTAAATTCATTTTATAAGTACCTGCTTGCATACCAGTTATTTTATTTAATTTTACATACAATTTAAAAGTCATTTCATTTCTAATTAATCCTGCTTCTTTTAGACTAGTAGCTATCTGACTAGAAGTTGAACCTTTGCTAATCGTTACAACTTTTTCACTATCTTCATTGCTCATTGGTGTTAATGAAAAATTGTAATATACAATCATTCCAATGATTATAGCTATTATTACTGCTACAACTATACTTACTATAATTAATACTTTTTTCTTCATATATTTATTATGCCATATTTAAAGTTAAATATAACATTTCCTTTCTTAGATTATTTTAATTAATTAGCCAAATTTGCTTTAACTTGATATACTTTAATTGTAACTTTAATTGTAACTTTAATTACAACTTTTATTCAAAAATATTATATTCTAAAATATAATGTTAGTCAATGATAGAAAATAAATATTTTATAAATTTAAAATATCTTATTTATTGTTATTTAATATTTTTTCAAATAATGCCTCTTGCAATGTCTTTGAAAAATTTATATTACTCTTCTCAGCCCTTTTGTTTAACCAATTAGGTAATGTCAATGTTTTCTTTACTGATTTTCTACTTCCATATTTTGCAGAATACGCACTTAAATCAAGTAACAGAAGTGTCTTAAATCCATTATTATTCTCTAATTTAACCTCATTAATCTCTGTCGCATTTGGAAATTTTTCTCCTTCTTCTGCAGAAGTTAATAACCATCCCAGTGCTGCATCTTGCGCCATTTCAATTGCCTCTTCCAAACTGTCTCCTTGTGTGCAGCAGCCTTTTAAATCTGGAATTTCTACACTGTATCCTCCATCGTCTTCTTTATAAAAACAGGCTGGATATATTAATTTCATAAAATTACACCTCACTTCAAACTTGCTTGTTAATTCATTAAGCCTCCTGTTTATTTTAGCACGTGTTATACGTGCTGTCAATATTTTATTTAAAAATAATTTTGGGAAATATTAATTCAGATAGAATTAATTTAGATAAAAAATTTATTATTAGTATATCATGTAACTATCTTGGTTTCAACAAAAATCGTTCGTCAATTTTTTTTATAATTCTACATTATTTTTATATAATTATCTAGATATATAAAACAAATCATAATATTTAAAAATAAAAAATAATTATAAAAGAAAATTTAATGTTTTTAAAACAATACATATAATTTTTCTTAAATAATTATTTTTTTGTTTATTTGTTAATTATAATTTGGTCTTGATCTGCAGTAATATTAGCATTTTTATTAATCACTCCATCAAGCATTGCATCTGCAATTTTATCCTCAATCATATTTTGTATTGCACGTTTTAATGGTCGTGCACCATAATTATCATCTACACCTTTCTTAGCAACTAAATCTTTTGCTTTTTCATCAACATTAATTGTAACACCTTGTTTTTTCATTCTCTTTTCAACATTGTTGATTAACAAATCAACTATTTTTCTAGTTTGCTCTTCATTTAGCTTTCTAAATACTATTATTTCATCAATACGGTTTAGAAATTCTGGTTTAAATTCTTTTTTCAAAGCTCCCATTACATCTTTTTTAATATTTTCATATTCGTTTTCTTTATTTTCTGTTTCATTAACAAAACCTAAAGTTTTCTTTTCTGTAATTAAGCTAGCTCCTACATTCGATGTCATTATTATAACAGTATTTTTAAAATTGACTGTTCTGCCTTGGCTATCTGTAAGTCTTCCGTCATCTAATATTTGAAGCATCATATTCATTACATCTGGATGTGCTTTTTCAACTTCATCAAATAATATTACTGAATATGGTTTCCTTCTTACTTTTTCAGTTAGTTGACCTGCTTCATCATAGCCAACATATCCTGGAGGCGAACCTATAAGTTTTGCAACGGATTGTGGTTCCATATATTCAGACATATCTATTCTAATTAATGCATCTTCACTTCCAAATAAATTCTCAGCTAATGCTTTTGAAAGTTCTGTTTTTCCTACACCTGTTGGTCCTAAGAATAAAAATGAACCTATTGGTTTTGTTGGATCACTTAGTCCCATTCTACTTCTCTTTATAGCCTTTGCAACAGCTGATACAGCTTCATCTTGTCCAATTACACGTTTGTGTAAATTTTCTTCCAACTTTTTTAATTTTTCATTTTCTGTTTCAGAAACTTTTGATACAGGTATTCCTGTCCAATTTGCAACAACTTCCGCAATATCTGCTTCTTTCAAAACTAATACTTCTTTGCTATTTTTTTCTTTCCATTCTTTTCTTAACTTATCTAATTCTGTTTTCTTTTCTTTTTCTTCATCTCTTAGTTTTGCAGCTTTTTCAAAATCTTGTACCCTTATAGCTTCTTCTTTTTTATTGTCTAATTTATCAATTTCATCTTGTTTATTTTTAAATTCTTCAGGCTCTGTATAATTTCTCATTCTTACTCTTGATGCCGCTTCATCCATTAAGTCAATAGCCTTATCTGGTAAAAATCTATCATTTATATATCTTGAAGACAATTCTACTGATGATTTTATTGCCTCATCGGTAATCTTTACATTATGATGTGCTTCATATTTATCACGAAGTCCTTGAAGTATTTTTACTGTATCTTCCTCACTTGGTTCTTGAACAGTTACTGGGCTAAATCTTCTTTCAAGTGCTGCATCTTTTTCAATGAATTTTCTATACTCTTTTAATGTTGTAGCTCCTACTAATTGAATCTCACCTCTTGCAAGTAATGGTTTTAAAATATTAGCTGCATCTACTGATCCTTCTGCTGATCCAGCTCCTACGATTGTATGAATTTCGTCAATAAATAAGATAACATCTTTTGCTTTTTCAACTTCCTTTAGAGCTTTCTTTATTCTCTCTTCGAAATCTCCTCTATATTTCGCACCTGCAACCATACTAGCCAAATCTATTGATACTACTCTTTTACCTTTTAATAATTCTGGTACGTCACCTGAAATTATTTTTTCTGCTAGTCCTTCAACAACAGCTGTTTTTCCAACACCTGGCTCTCCTATCAAACAAGGATTATTTTTAGTTCTTCTTGATAATATTTGTACAACTCTTTGTATTTCATCTTGTCTTCCTATTACTGGGTCAAGTTTTCCATCTTCTGCTTGCTTAGTTAAATCTGTTCCATATTGGTTTAATGTTGGTGTTGAATTATAACTACTTCCATTTGAATTTTTATTTGATGAATCTGTATTTGATTCTTCATTTATAACTTTTAAAATTTCATTATACATCTTTTGAGGTTCAGCATTTAGCTCTAATAAAATTCTAGCTGCAACACTGTCTCCCTCTTCCATTATTCCTATTAAAATATGTTCTGTACCAACTAAATCACTGCCTATTTTTCTAGCTTCAAGAAAAGCATTTTCAATTACTCTTTTACTTCTTGGAGTAAAAGTTAATATATCTGGATTTTCAATTGGTTCACTTGTACCTACAATCTCTTCTATTTCATTTCTAATACTATCAGCTGTTATTCCTTGATTTTCCATTACTTTGCTTGCTATTCCAGTACCTTCTTGTGCTAGTCCATATAATATATGTTCTGTCCCAATATAATCATGTCCTAACTCCATTGCTAATTCTTGCGCACATTCAATAGCTTTTTCAGCTCTCGCTGTAAATTTATAATACATATTTATCACACTCCTTTATAATAATTTCTTACTTTACTTATTTAAGTCAAATAATTTATATTTAATTTAAATTATCAGTGTCTATCTTTATTTCATTCAAATATTTTACTCTAAATTAAATAATTTTACTTTTTCTTATATTAAAACTATATAATTTCATTAATATTTTTTAAAACTATTCTTCAATTATTTGCTTAATTATATTTGCTCTTTCTATTTCATCTTCATCATAATTTAATTTTCTATTTAGTCTTAATTGTAAATTTGCTGGTTTTGTATATAAATATAATTCTGAAATTTTTGTATCATTTAGCTCTTTTACTACTCCTAAATCTACTCCTAATTTTACTAATGATAATAGTTTATTAGTTTCGTCTTCGCTCAACTTTCTTGCATTTGTAAGTATTCCATAATTTCTATATATTTTGTCCTCTAAATCTAATGAATTTTTTGCTAGATATTTTCTAGTAACTCTTTCTTGTTCCATTACTTTTTGACTAATTAAATTAAGATTTTTTACAATTTCATTTTCAGTTATTCCTAAAGTTTGATTATTAGATATTTGATAAATATCAGAATCTACTTTATTTGCTTCTGAATATAATCCTTTAATGTTCATACTTAAATTGTTTACAATATTTAATACTTTTCGTATATTTCCAGTCATTGATAATCCTGGTAAATGTACTGTTACTGTTGCTTTTAAGCCTGTTCCAACATTTGTTGGACATTCAGTTAAATACCCATATTTTTTATGATAACTATATTGAATAAAATCTTCTAATTTTTGATCAATTTCAACTGCTAAATTAAGTGCATTTGTTAGTTCTAATCCAGATGCAAATATTTGCAATTTTATATGATCGTTTTCATTTACTAATATTGAAATATTTTCTTCATCGTTGATTATTATTGCAGTATATGGATTTTTGTTATTAGCAAAATCAACATCAATAATACCTTTTTCAACTAATGCATCTTTCTTATCATTTTCAATTGCTGACATATTATAAAATTTTAATCCATATCCAATAGAAGGAGTTATTTCTTTCATTTTTTCAAAAACTTTTTTTAATTCCTCATTAGTAGCCTTTGCTATAAAATGAATTCCAGCAATATTTCTTGATAATGCTATTTTAGAATTCATAACTACATCTGATTCTTTTCCATTTTGCAAGTACCAATTCATATTATTTATTCATCTCCTTTAATTCATCTCTAATTTTAGCTGCATCTTCATATCTTTCTTCTTTAATTGCCTTTGCTAAATCTTGTTCAAGTTGATTCTTTTTGTCAACTTTATATTGCATTTTGTCAAGTTTTGTATTTTCTTCATCAGTTTTATTATTATTTTCTAAATCTTCTAAAATATTGCTTTCTTCTTTATCATTTATTATTTCATTTTTACTATTTATTTTCTTACCATCATATTTATAGTCAGAATTTCTATCATTACTATTATCATTTTCATATTTACTATCACTTTTTCCGCTTGTAATATTTTTTGGTCCTCTACCTATATGTTTTGCAGTTCCGTGTAAATTTTTAAGTAATGAATCAATTGGAGTAGAAAATTCATCATAGCAATCACTGCATCCAAATAATCCTGTATTAATGAAATCATCATAAGTCATTCCACATTTTTTGCACTTAACTTCATTTATACTCATGTTAGGTAAAAATTCTCTTTGTGCAAAATCATTGAAGAAATCTCCTAAAAAACTAGTAAAGTTAATTGGTAAATCAATATTTTCTAGTCCCAATTCAGATGCGCATTTACTACAAAGTGCTACCTCCTTCTTTACCCCATTAATAATTTGGGTATATCTAATATTAGCTTCATTTTTTCCACATTTTTGACACAACATGTTAATTACCTCCTCTATATCACTTATTTATTATTAACATTTTTAATAATTAGCTTTATTATATATAATTAATATTCTAAATGCATAATTATATTTAACTTTTATTTTAGCTTTTAATTGTCAAATTTTTATTCTTTATTCTTAATTTCTATTTTTTGATTTTATATTTTTATTTTTGATTTTGTATTTTCAAACTAAATTTATTAGCATATTTTTGAAAATATTTGCTCTTATCTGATCTTTTTTATCTTTAGCTATTTGAAGTACATTATCATTAGTAGCGCCTTTTAATAGCTTAGCTTCTTTTTCATTTATTATGTCATAATCAAGAAAGTTTTTAATAAAAATTTCTACTTCTTTTGCTGTTATTTTTTCACCTAAGCTAGTAATTATATGCATTAAATAATCACTATGAGTAATATTAACTTTTTTAATTTTGATGCATCCTCCACCTCCACGCTGGCTTTCGACATAATATCCTTGAATTGGTGTAAATCTTGTAGATATTACATAATTAATCTGTGAAGGTACACAATTAAAATGTTCTGCTAAATCATTTCTTTGAATTACTGCATAGTTTTCATCATCATCTAGCATATCTTTTATAAAATCCTCTATTATATCTGAAATTCTCATCATTACTCCTTTTTATTAATCTTCTACTTTTAATAATATCTTCCTTTAATTATACTAAATTCTTTAAAATTATATAGTTGCATTTATCATTACTTATAATTTCATTATATTTTTATTATCTTTCGATTATATTTTTGCTTTGACTTTGACTTTCTTTGACTTTCATTTTATATTATATCACTTTTTTTTTAAAATGCAATACTTTTTTAATTATTTTTAAGTCTTACTATTTATTTGTGCAATTCACCTAAGTCTTACTATTTTGATATTTTATTTCTTTATATTATTGTTTTACGTTATATATACACAATATTTAGATTTATAAGTATACAAAAAGTTTAAAAATAAATATAAAAAAGGTAGCATAAATTTTATTCAAATATGCTACCAAATAAAATAATTTTTAAAAAATATACAAATAATTTTTAAAAAATATACACACTGCCTTGACAAGCTCATTGTTTCATATAAAGTGTATCAAAAATATAGATTGCCGTATTAATAAAAAACGATAGTGTTACAAGCAATAAACGAATTTCATTGTTACAAAATTTTTATTTTTAATATAGACAATTGTGATTAAATAGACTATAATAGTCATATAAATTAATAAGAATCTATATAATTATTTTGTAATATTATTTATATAGTATGCTTATATTAAAACAATATCAAATATTTTTTTGCAACATTTTCTATAATAAGAAAGTTCTGCTTTCCTATTATGGAATTGATTAAAATGCTTAAAGACAAATATATAAAATAATATACATATTTGTTAGATTTTGTTATCGTTTGAAAAAGTTTATAGGTATCTTTCTAAACCTAAAAGTTTATAGGCATCTTATAAACCTAAATTTTATAAAGGAGGGTATGATTTTATAAAAGTCATACAAAATAATACTATGAGTGAAGAAAAAAATAAAAAAGTAAAATCTGAGGAAACAGCAGAAAAATCAGCTACCTCAAAATCAAGAAAAGCTGAAGAAGCAAAATCAACAGAGAAAACTGCTAATGTAGCAGATGAAGTAAAGTCTGAAACAAAAACAACAGTAAATGATGTGAAAAAGTCAATGAAAGATGTAGATGTAAAAAAAGATGCAAAAGCAACATCAGGATTTATTACATCATTTTTCAAAAATCCATTATCAAAATTTGATGAGATTGCAAATGATAGTAAATATAAGAATTTTAAAATAGCTATAATCTTAGTAATAGTTTGGACAGCAATTGTTTTAATTTCCGCTATTGGATCTCAAAGTTGGAAATTTGTTAATACTGGTGCAAATATTTTAGCAATAATTAAAAGAATTTTAGCTCCAATATTCAGTATTATAGTATTTTCAGCTATTATTTATTGTATGCAAAAGAGCACAAAAAAGTCTTTAACAACTATTCTTACTTCAGTTACTACTGCTCAAATTCCTACAATAATTGCTTCTATTATTTCATTAATTGATTTATTTAGTAGTAGTGCATATAGATTAACTAATCCTATTTCATATTTCGCTGGAATTATAAGTTTAATATTCACATATTTTGCTACTAAAAGTCTTTTAGGAATTGAAAAAGATAATGAATTTATACAGAAATTTATTATTATTGAAGGAATTTATTATATTGCATATTTAATAATTTCATTTTTAGGAATATTTATGTATTCATTATAATTAATTTGCTTAGCAAGATATAAAAGTAATTTTAAATTATAAAATTATTTAAATTGATATAAATATGAATATTTTGTAAATAGATTGTGGATTATGTTCACAATCTATTGTCTTTTTTTATTATTTACTATATAATGGTAACATAGATAAATGATACCTTTATAGGTAAATTTTATCAAAATCTTTTATAAGGAGGAATTTATTATGAATTTAAATATTACTGGAAAAGATTTAGAATTAACAGATGCCATAAAAAACTATACATCTGAAAAAATTAGCAAATTAGAAAAATATTTTGGTAGTGACTTTGAGGCTGTTGCAACTTTAAAAATAGAAGGAAATGAACAAATTGCAGAGATTAGAATTAATATAAGTTCTAATACATTTAAGGCAGTAACTGCTAGTAGAGATTTGTATTCTTCAATTGATAAAGATATTGAGATATTAGAAGGTCAAATTAGAAAAGATAAAACTAAAAAGGACAAGCAAAATATGACTGATACTATAAGATTTCAAAACGGTCAAAATTTGGAAGAGTCAGAAAATGAAGGAGAAATAGTTAAAACTTTGTTTTATAGTATAAAGCCTTTAACTATTGAAGATGCTAAATTGATATTAGAAGAAGATGTTAAAAACAAGTTCTTACCTTTTATAAATGTTGACACTGAAAAAGTAAATATTATCTATAAATTAAAAGATGGTAAAAACTTTGGAATAATCAAACCTGAAGACTAATAATTATATTATTTTATCCCTTGGATATATTCCAAGGGATCTTATTTTTATTTTAATCATTATCGAATATAGTTTACTTTCTTGAATATAAAAACTCTCTTGAATATTCAAGAGAGTTTATTTATATACTACTTAATTTTAGAATATTAATTATTCTGCTTTTTTTGTAGTTTTTTTAGTTGCTGTTTTCTTTGTTGCAGTCTTCTTTGCTGTTGTTTTTGGAGCAGCCTTCTTAGCTACTTTCTTTTCAGCTTTTGGAGCTACTTCTTTTTTTGAAGTACCTTCTGCATTTACAGCTAATTTTTTATCTAATCTTGATTTTTTTCTTGATGCTGCATTTTTTGAAATAACACCTTTTGAAAAAGCATGATCTAATTGTTGCTTTGCTACTTTAAGTAACTCAACAGCTGATTTATCTCCATTTTCATTTGCACTTTCATATTTTTTTACAGCAGTCTTATATGCTGATTTGATTCTACTATTTTCTAAAGTTTTCTTTTCTGCAACCTTTACTCTTTTTATAGCTGATTTAATATTTGGCATGTTTTGCACCTCCTCTTGGCGTTTAATCTATAACGTTTACTATTATACCATGTTTTAATTGATAGTGCAAGTATTTTTGAAAATTAATTCTAAATCTAAGTTTTAGCGTCCGCCTCCGCCTCCACCGGCCTCCGCCTCCGCCGCCTCCGCCGGAGAATCCTCCTCCTCCACCAGAGCCTGAAGAAAATGACGATGATGTAGCACTACTTATAGAATTGAAGCTATTATAAAAGCTAGAATTTGAAAGCATGCTCATTGTTACATAATCACTTGTAACATTGCCATCTGAGTAGTATTGTGGATATACAATCTTTAATTGTTTAATTACTTTATCTGCTATTCCAAATGCTGTTGCATATACTAAATAATTTTCCCATAATGCAATTTCTGGAATTTCTCTTTCATTAAGTAATGAGAAATCTTCCATATATTTTTTAAATGCTCTCCATTTATCTTGTATATCAACTCCATACTGATTATAAATTGAAATATTCTTTCCAGCAATTACTCCTGTTATAATTGATAATATTATAAGAATTATTATTGGAATAATCATTAATGTAGATATACTTATTGTATTTTTAACACTACTAAATAATGATGGATATTTTCCAAATAAAAATATTAAAACAAATATTAATACAACAGCTATTCCATTATTCATTAATGAACTCTTTTTCTTTATACCATCTTTGTTTAAAATATTTTTATTTTCTATACTATTTGATAGAATTTTATCTAATTTAGATTTTAATGATAATATTGACTCATTGTGCAATTCAATATATTTTTTTAATTCCTTCATAGTTATTGAATTGTTATTTGAAGCCTTTTCCAAATACTCCAATATCAATTTTTCAGATTCACTTAATTCCTGTTGATTATTATTTAATATATAAATTCTATAATCTTCATTTCCAGTTTCCATAGTCTTTTCTATATTAATAATTTTCTTTAAATTAAGTTGAAGTATTGTAGCCATAAATATAGGTCCTATTGTATCACTTGAAATTCCATCATATAAATCATCAATAATCATTCTTGCTTCTGCTGGACTTGAAGCCTTATCTGGTAATTCTCTAAAATAATCATAATGTTGGGTTGGTTTTATCTTTTTAGTTGTTCTAATTATTTTAATATTTTTTATAATTAGTAAAATTAAAATAATAATTATTATGCCTAATGCAACTGAAATAATCGCAATCTTACCAATTCTGCTTGCATTAGCAGAATTTGCCCAACTTGTTTCTTCTGAAATTATACTAGAAAGTTTATCAATTGAATATGCTCTTTCTGAATATGTAATCATCTTAGATGGCATTGCGACTCTTACTTCAACCATTTTATTGCTTTGATTATCATTTACTTCGAAATTAATTTTATCTAAATCTGTTACATTAATTGTTCCATTTAAATCTGGTGTATGTCCCCATACTTTTATATCATCTTTAGAATTAGCTTCGTTTGGAAGTGTTATAGTTCCATTGATTTTATTAATTTCAATCTCAAAATCAGATCCGAATGCCTGCCAATATAATTCTGCACAATCATTGTATTTGGCTATTGCATCATTAACATGATATCTTATAATATATTGTTTAGTACCGCTGTAGTCTTCCATTCCGGTTCCCCAAGCTACTTCATAATTACCATCTCTTTCTAGAAAATAATATTCATCAGTAGGAACATGATAATAATATTCATTGCAATCAGCTAGTTCAACTTCTTTACCATTTTCAATTTTACTTACAGTACAGTTATCTATAGAAGAATATTTAGTTTTATCAATTTTAAAGTCTTTATATAAAGTATTAGTATAATCAATATCAATATTCCAAACTTCTTTAACATCGATTGAGCCATCAGTATTTACATTAATATTATAATCCACATTATTAAGATATAAACTAGAGCTACTAGCTTTTACTCTATTTGATGGGATAATCATCATTGAAATAAATGCTACAAAAAATAATATAATGACACTTTTATTAACAACATTTTTCATTATTTTGCTTCTCAACTTTTTACTCCTTAAATAAATTTTTCAACATTCTTTAGCAAACTCTAAATCTATTTTTTATAAATTCTAAATCTGCTTCTAATAAACTTTTTACTATAGTCATTATACATAATTTCTATTCTTTTATCAATATAATTTTTATAAATTATATAAAATTTTTTTCTCGTCAATTGAAAAAGTAAATGCAAATTTTAAAATAGTATATTACCTCTACATCCTTGTATTTACCTTTGCAATTGACTAGACTTTTCCCAAATATAATTTACTTTTTCAATTGACCATATTTTTTTAATTTTCAAGAATTTTTTATAATTCTTGACTCATATACTAATTTACCAATTATAAGCTTTTATAATATAGCAAAAAAGAGATATATAAAATTTATATATCTCTTTTTTAATGTGTTTTGCTTTTGTTTAGTTAAAAACACTAACTATTAAATTTTAAAATACCTAATTATTTGCAATTACTTACATATAAAAGTTAATTCTAAAATAAAACTATTTGTTAGCTAAATTTGATTCAGCTTGTTGAATCATCTTCTTAACCATGTTTCCACCTATTTTTCCAGCATCTCTAGCAGATATATCTCCATTATAACCTTCTTTTAAAGATACACCCATTTCGTTAGCTACTTCATATTTGAATTTGTTTAAAGCTTCTGTAGCTTCTGGAACTACTTTGTAATTTGAACTTGTCATGATATTCACCTCCTGATTTTTTTGAAAAAACATATTTTGCTTTTTCACTATATATGATGTGCATTTATTTTTTTTTTAATCTGGTAATTTTCGGAAATTTTCAATATCACTTTTTTTCTTAATAATTAAGTATATAAAAAATAGATTAAATTTAATATCTAATTATAATATTATTATTTTAATCTATTTTTTAATTTTTATTAATTTTTATTGATTTTTATTGATTTTTATTGATTTTTACCAATTTAATTATTTTTTTAATTCTTCAATAAACATTTCGTTAAGCATTTTTGGATTTGCTTTTCCCTTTGTTTCTTTCATTGCTTGTCCTACTAAGAAACCTAAAGCTCTATCTTTTCCTGCTTTATAGTCTATTATTGATTGAGGATTTGCTTCTAAGATTTTCATTACAACTTCTTTTATTGCACCCTCATCTGATATTTGAATCCAACCTTTTTCTTCGATTATTTTCTTAGGTTCTCTTGGATTTTCAAATAATTCATCTAAAACTTTTTTGCCAATACTTGAGCTTATTGTTCCATTATCTATTAATGTTACAAGCCCTGCAAGTTCTTCAGCTGTAAATGGAATTTGTTCTGGTTCCATTTCTTTTTCATTTAGAATTCTTGCTATATCTGAGTTTAACCAATTACATACTGCTTTATAATTTTTGCAAATAGATCCAGCTTTTTCAAACATATCAGAAAGAGCTTTTGAAGCTGTTATACTATTGGCATCTTTTTCAGATAATCCTATTTCTGTTATATATCTTTCTCTTCTACTTTCTGGCATTTCTGGTAAATGTTCTTTAATGTTAGATATATATTCATCTGAAAGTCTTATTGCAACTAAATCAGGTTCTGGGAAATATCTATAATCTTGTGCATCTTCCTTGTCTCTCATTTGGTACGTTCTTCCTTCAACATCGTCCCATCTTAAAGTTTCCTGAGTTACTACTCCTCCATCTTCTATTAAATCAATTTGTCTGTCTTCTTCATAATCAATAGCTCTTGTAATTGATTTAAAAGAGTTCATATTTTTCATTTCACAACGAGTTCCAAATGGTGTATCACTTTTGTGAACTGAAACGTTTACGTCTGCACGAAGTGATCCTTCTTGCATTTTACAATCAGATACATCAATATATTGAAGAATTGATTTCAATTTTTTTAAATATCTGTCAACTTCACCTGATGAACGTAAATCTGGTTCTGAAACAATTTCAATTAATGGAACTCCAGCTCTATTTAAATCAACTAAGCTTCCACCACCAAATTCATTATGGTTAAGTTTTCCTGCATCTTCCTCAATATGTATTCTTAAAATTCTTACTTTTTTTAGTTTGCCTTCATCGTCCTCAATCTCAATATAGCCATTATTGCAAAGTGGTTTATCAAATTGAGAAATTTGGTAAGACTTTGGTAAATCTGGATAAAAATAATTTTTTCTATCATTTTTGCTATCTTTCGAAATTGAACAATTTGTTGCAAGACCTGCTTTAACTGCATATTCAACAACTTTCTCGTTTAATACTGGTAAAGTTCCTGGCATTGCCATACAAATTGGACATGTATGCATATTAGGTTCTGCTCCAAATTCTGTTGAACATGAGCAAAATATTTTTGTCTTTGTTGAAAGTTCCGCATGAACTTCAAGTCCTATTACTAGTTCATAATCATCTTTTGCCATTTAGTATTTCCTCCCTTGAAAATTTTATTTTTTAAATTCTGGTTTATGATTTTCTCTAAATTTAATTTTTTGTTCAAAAGTATAGGCTGTATTCAATAATGTTTCTTCACTAAATCTATTTCCTATAAGTTGCATTCCAACTGGCATACCTGATTTATCTACTCCACAAGGAAGTGATATTGCTGGTACACTTGCTATATTTATTGATACAGTACAAATATCTGCTAGATACATCTCTAATGGATTATCTGACTTTGAACCTATATCAAAAGCTGTTGTTGGAGCTACTGGTGTTAATAAAACATCATATTTTGCAAAACATTTGTCAAACTCTTTTTTTACAAATGTACGTACTTGTTGTGCTTTTTTATAATACGCATCATAATATCCAGATGAAAGCACATAAGTTCCAAGAATTATTCTTCTCTTAACTTCTGGACCGAAAGCTTCACTTCTTGAGTTTTTATATAGTTCTTTTAAGTCTGTATAATTTTTTGTCCTATAGCCATATCTTATTCCATCAAATCTTCCTAAGTTTGAACTTGCTTCTGCACATGCGATTATATAATAAGTTGCAAGTGCATATTTAGCAACATCCAATGAACATTCCTCAACTATTGCACCTAATTCTTTATATACATTAATTGCATTTTTTAGTTGTTCTTTTACTTCTTCACTAATTCCCTCACCAAAAAATTCTTTTGGAACTCCAATTTTTAATCCTTTAACATCATTTTTTAAAGCCTTTGTATAATCTACTTTTGGTCTATCATAAGATGTTGAATCTTTTTCATCATGTCCTGCAATTATATTTAATAACATTGCATTATCTTCTACATCCTTTGTAATTGGGCCAATTTGATCCAATGATGATGCAAAAGCTACTAGTCCATATCTTGAAACTAATCCATAAGTTGGTTTTAAACCTACTACTCCGCAAAATGCAGATGGCTCTCTTATTGATCCACCAGTGTCTGATCCTAAAGCCCAAGGTACCATATCTGCGGCAACAGCTGCTGCTGATCCACCTGAAGAACCTCCTGGTACTTTATTTAAATTCCAAGGATTATGAGTAATTTTCATTGCTGAATTTTCAGTAGAACTTCCCATTGCAAATTCATCCATGTTTAATTTTCCAAGGCTTACTAATTTTGCATCATTTATTTTTTCAATTACTGTTGCATCATAAGGTGATACAAAATTTTCAAGCATTTTAGAAGCACAAGTAGTTTTTATTCCTTTTGTACAAAGGTTATCTTTTATTCCAATTGGAATTCCAGATAATCCTTTTTGATTGTCACTTTTTAAAACTCCTTCATTATCTTTTGAAGTCATTGTATCATTTTCTGCTTTTCGCTCTTCATCAATTTTTTTAGCTTTTTCAATTGCTTCATTAGCTGTAATTGTGATGAAAGCTTGAACCTCTTTTTCTTTATCATTTATTCTATCTGTATATGCTTTCGTAATTTCTTCAGATGTTAATTCATTTTTTTCAATTTTATTTACAAGTTCATGCACAGTCAATCTTGTTATATCATCCATTTTTGATTTTCCTTTCTAGTCTAGAAATTTTATTTACTTTATTCTTATAATTACAATTTCATTTATATTTTATTATCTCTTCACTTATTATTCTTTCCACTCAAGCATCTCTCTAATTTCAGTTTGTACTCTTTCTTTGTTTCTGCAATTGTCTACATTTACTACATGTATTTTAGGATATGCTTGTTTTATCTGATCAGCCATCTTCAAATAAGCTTTTTGCTGATTTACACTGCTTGTCTTATCAAACTTAGCATACGAAACTTTTGCTTTTTCATTTCCTTTGCCTTCTCTTCCAAGTCTTCTTTCATATTCGTTATCATCACTTAAAAATAAAGTAATATAATATATGTCAAAATCCATATTTGCTAATTCTTCTAATAATTTCTCGTATTCATCTGTAAAAGTATATTCTTTAAAACCTAACCTACAATATATCTCTTCTGTGAAAAAAGTTCTATCAAATACTAAATTTATACTCATATTTTGCAAATCCTTTATGTAGTTAATTAAATCTTCATACATCTTTTTAGCCTTTGCTTTTCCAGAAACTGTTGAATCTTTCGTTCCACTTAATCTATATAAATTGGTATATGGAATAGCATTACGTATAAAATCTGTCGTAGTTGTTTTTCCAGCACCTTGTGGACCTTCTACAATAATTAATTTTGAATTTGCCATATTTTTTCTCCTATTAATATTCTTGCTAATATTACTATTATTGTATAACTTTTGGAATTTTGAACATTCCTCTTTCTTCTTCTGGTGCATTTTTTAATAAAGCATCATGATCATTGAAAGTTATAACTTCATCTTTTCTAAATACATTTATATTATCATTAGCTCCTATTGTTTCTTCGCAATTATCAATTGGTGCACCTTTAATAATTTGAGCATAATCTAATATGTCATCTAGATTCTTTTGATATTTTTCAATTTCGTCATCTTTTAAATTCAAATCAGATAACTTTGCTATGTGTAAAAGCTCTTCTTTACTTACTTGCATACTTTTCTCCTTGTAAAATAGATTTAGGTTTTTAATGATATACCTATAAACATTTTATTTCAAATAAATTAATTTCTTATCTTTTTATTGTTTTTGAAATTAATTCTTTATTTATTTTCTACTTTTTAATTTATTATTAGTTTTTGCTTTGCTTGTAGTTTTTACTTTACTAGTAGTTTTTGGTTTACTTGTAGTTTTCGCTTTACTAGTAGTTTTTACTTTACTAGTAGTTTTTACTTTACTAGTAGTTTTTGGTTTACTAGTAGTTTTTACAACTTTACTTTCATCTTTACTTTTGTTTGCTGATTTTCTTTTTGCTTTTCTTTCCATACTCTTTTCAGCTTCTGTGGGGTCCCATTTCTCGCCTACTTTAGGTTTATTCCATGAAATATAGTTGCAAGGATTTGGATTTGAAGTTGAATTATTTGTACATATATAATATTTTTTGCCTCTTTTAGTTTTTCTAACTTGTACTATTCCTCCGCATACTGGGCATGGTACTTCAATCTTCTCTATATATGGTTTAATATTTTTGCACTCTGGATATCCAGGACATGCTAAAAATTTACCATATTTACCATATTTGACTACCATCATTCTTCCGCATTTTTCGCATTTTACATCGCTGACTTCTTCTTCGAATTTTACATGTTCTAATTCTTTATCTACTTTTTCAACTTCTTTTTCGAATGGTTTATAGAAATCTCTAATTACTTGTTTCCAAGGTTCTTTTCCCTCTGCTATCTCATCAAATTGGTTTTCAATGTCTGCAGTAAATTCTACATTTACTATATCTTTAAAATTCTCTACTAAAAGTTTATTTACTACTTTTCCCAAATCAGTTGGTACTAATTGTTTTTGCTCTCTTTGTACATATCTTCTATCTAATATTGTTGAGATTATTGTTGCATACGTACTTGGTCTTCCTATTCCCTTTTCCTCTAATGCTTTTACCAAGCTCGCTTCAGTATATCTTGCTGGTGGCTCTGTAAAACTTTGTTTTGCATCAATTTTTTCTTTCTTTACTTCTTCATTTACTTTTAATTCAGGAATGCTCATCTCATCATCTTCATCTGATTTGTCATCTCTATCTTCTACATATAGCGTCATAAATCCTTTGAATTTCAATGTTTGACCAGATGCTTTAAAATTATATACTTGATTTGATGATTTATTAGTTGCATCTATATTAGCTGAGATTGTATCATATACAGCAGCTGACATTTGACTTGCTATAAACCTATTGTATATTAATCTATATAATTTATATTGGTCAGGAGTTAATGACTCCTTTATCTTTTCTGGTTCTAGGTCAATATATGTTGGTCTAATACCCTCATGAGCATCTTGTGCTCCTGATGCTTTTCTATAATATCTATTTTCATAATAACTTGGTCCATATTTTGCAGTAATATGAGTTTTTGCAAATGCTCTTGCCTCTTCAGATATTCTTGTAGAGTCTGTTCTCATATAAGTAATTAAACCTACTGAACCTCTATCACTTACTCGTACACCTTCATATAATCCTTGTGCTACTTGCATAGTTTTCTTTAATGGAAATCCTAATTTTCTTGAAGCCTCTTGTTGCATTGTACTAGTAGTAAATGGTGGAGCTGGAGTTCTCTTCTTCTCTCCTTTTTTTACATCAGTTACTACATATTTTGCATCTTTTACGCCATCTAGTATTTTATCAACTTCATCTTTTTTATGAAGTTCAACTTTTTTTCCATTAACACCTGCAAATCGAGCTGTAAATTTATCTCCATTTTTTGAAAGTGTTACAAAAAGATTCCAATATTCTTCAGGTATAAATGCTTCTATCTCTTGCTCTCTATCACAAATTAACATTACTGCTACTGATTGTACACGTCCTGCTGACAAACCTCTTTTAACTTTTTTCCAAAGTATAGGACTTATCTTGTAGCCTACTATTCTATCTAATACACGTCTTGCTTGTTGAGCGTCAGTCAAATCCATATCAATTTTTCTTGGTTCTTTGATACACTTTTGTACAGTTTCTTTTGTAATTTCATTGAAAGTAACTCTGCATAAGCTATCTTGCGGTATGCCTAAAATATAAGCCAAATGCCAAGCGATTGCCTCTCCTTCACGATCAGGGTCAGTTGCAAGATATACTGTTTTTACATCTTTAGCATCTTTTTTTAATTCATTAATCAAAGATGCTTTGCCTCTGATATTTATATATTCAGGTTCAAAATCATGTTCAATATCTACTCCAAGCTTTGATTTTGGTAAATCTCGTATATGACCTTTTGAAGCAACTACTTTATAATTTGTTCCTAGAAATTTTTTAATTGTCTCTGCCTTTGAAGGTGATTCGACTATAATTAATTTATCTGCCATTTTTTACTTTCCTTATACTTTATTTCTATAAAAATGCCAAGCTATCCCTTGTTAGTATCTTATAACTTAAAAATTATCATTATTAAATTGATAAGAATAAATTGGAACTCCTAGAGATTATTATGTTTTTTATTATATACTATTTACTTATTATTTTCAAGGTATGAGAAAAAAATATGTAATTAATTTTTGATAATGTCATAGTAAGATTAATATTTGATTATGTCATAATAAAAATATATTATCTCTATCAAGGAGGTAATAAATGAAGTGAACAAATCTTACAGATTTAAAAGCATAAAGTGGATAAGTATTATATTACTTATCCACTCTATATATTTAAAGATTTATATTATTTCAACTTTTCTAGTATTATATGTTTCTAGCTATTCATTATAAAATAAATTATTTATTTTCATTATTGTATTTTAGTTTATAGACCAATTCCCCGATGATGTGTAGTTTAATAATGATGTAGGAACTGTTAGAATAGGCATAAACCCTGAAGTAACACCTGTATTAAAGGAAGAAGTTCCTCCTGGATCTGATAAATTCAAATAATACGCTTTATTGCTTAAAGTTCCTGAATCAATACATTCGCAAGTATATCCACGCACACTAGGCACACTAGCATTTGTTCCAAAGTCATTTATAGGAAGAGTATAATTTATCCAATAATTTGTACTTGTTCCTTGTGGTATTAATAAACTATAATATGGGCTTACAAGCATAGACTGTAGCTCTGCATTTGTATTAGTATAAACGATATTGAATCTAGTTATAGCATGATTGTTAAAATCATCCAAGTTAATTGATCTTGCCGTAATATTTTTACTAGAAGAACTATATAATGTACTAATCACTCCTTCAAGTTCATAACTTCCTTCCATTTTATATGCTCCAGTTGGTTTTGAAGCAATTAATTCTACACTTGAACTATTAACAGTCAATACTTTCCACGTATTTATTGCATTGTTTGCATCAGTATTTGATATATTAGTTTGTACATTTGCTACTGT
>JBPOHA010000050.1:0-2268 GCA_052036095.1 Bacillota bacterium | reverse complement strand
TAATTAAAAATAATTAAAATTAAATTAAAATAATTAAAAATTAATTAATATAGAAAGGAATAATTAATATGATGAAAAACTCGGGATTAGGTAGGGGACTAGATGCATTATTTTCAGAGAGTTCAGTTCTTAATGATATAAAAGAAGATAATAATGAAGGTGAAATTGTTAAAAATATAAAAATAATTAATATTGAACCAAATACTCAACAAGCAAGAAAAAGATTTAATGAAGAGTCAATAGATGAACTTTCACAATCTATTAAACATTATGGTGTATTACAACCAATTATTGTTGAAAATAAAGGAAAGTATTATAGAATTATTGCTGGAGAAAGAAGGTGGAGAGCAGCTAAGAAAGCAGGATTAGATGAAATTCCATGTTTGATAAGAAACGAAGATGAGCAAAAGAATAAGGAAATTTCTTTAATAGAGAATATTCAAAGAGAAAATCTTAATCCAATAGAAAAGGCACTAGGATATAAGGAATTAATTGACAATTATAATTTAAGGCAACAAGATTTAGCAGACAAATTAGGAATTAGCAGAACTTATGTAACTAATACACTTCGAATATTAAATCTTGATAAAAGAGTTATAGAAATGGCATTAGATGGAAAATTGACTGAAGGACATTGCAAAACGTTAATGTCAATAACAGATCAAGATAAACAATATGAAATGGCAGTAAAAATAGTGGAAAGCAATGGTACAGTTGGAGACCTAGAAAGAGCATTGAAAAATAAGAAAAAATCAAATAAAAAAGATAACAAAAATGAAGCTGTTTATAGAGACATTGAAGACAGTTTTCAACATTTCTTTGGGACGAAAGTTAAGTTGAAGGCAGGACCTAGAAGTGGAAGAATAATAATTCAATATTCATCAAATGAGGAGCTTGAGAGAATATTAGAAATGGTAAAAAATGAACAATAATTAAATGGAGGCATATATTGGATATTACAGTAATTATTTCTGCTACTATAGCAATTTTGAGTTTATTAATATCAATAGTTAGTATATTAATAACTAATAAAACTAAAAAAAGGTATGAAAAATATGTAGAAGTATTAGGAAATGGAAAAGATATAGCAGAGAATTTAAAGAAATATATTGATCAAGTTAATAATTTAAATAATAAAGACGACCAAATAATAGACTATTGTAATAAGATAAATAATGAATTAGCAAAGAGTATCACTAAAATAGGCTTAGTAAGATATGATACCTATAATAATACAAAGAATAAGTTAAGTTTTGCACTTGCATTATTAAATAGAGAAAATAGTGGAATAATATTAAATAGTATTTATACTGTAGATGATTCAAATATATTTTCAAAACCTATAATAAATGGAAATTCTAAATACCAATTATCATCAGAAGAAAAAGAGGCAGTTAATAAAGCGATAAATAATAAATAAAATATTAGATAACAAATAGTTAATTCAAAAATTTAATTATTTGTTTTTTTATTTTATAGAATGTTATATTTAATTAGAATAAATAAATAATAAAAATAAATATAAATATAAATAATTAATAAAATATAAATAATTAATAAAAAATAAATAATTAAAAAAATAAATAATTAAAAAAATAAATAATAAAAATATAAAAAATGAATAAAAAATAAAGATAAGAAGTGAAAAAACATAAAATGTTAAATAATAAGGCAAATAGATATTATCCTCGAAAGAAGGTTTTTCTGAAGATATTATAGCTAAATTTAAAAAGATAAAAATAAAAATAAGTTTGTTATTTTGACAAAATGATAAAAATGCAAAACGATAAAAATATATGTATAATGTTAAAGAAAAAAAGGCTAATAGCCTTGGGAAATAAGAAAAATATAGCAAAAGATAAGACATGAGAAAATTTAGAATTAAGCAAAAAAAAAGAAAGAAAGATGCACAAATTTTTTTAAAATTAAATAGAAAAACAGGAGATAGAAAAGCAGAATGTATATTAAAAAGAACATAAATTTTAAAAAAATGAGAAAAAACAAAAAAATGTAATAGTCAAAAAGACATATAACTGATTCAAAAAATTAAAACAAAAAACGAGATATTTAAAAAAATATATATAAAAAATTTATTTAATGTAAGAACAAAGACCATAGGAAATATGAAAAAAATGAATATATTATATAAAAATATTAGAATTAAAAAAATAGACTAAAAAAGATAAAAAAGTAAAAACTAAAAACAAAGTTTTACAATTTGACAAAAAAATGACAAATAAAAAAATGGAAAAATATGAAATTAGATAT
>JBPOHA010000007.1:0-32380 GCA_052036095.1 Bacillota bacterium | reverse complement strand
AATAAGCAAAAAGTATTAATAATATAAAAAAGAATAAACAAAAAGTAAAAATAATAGAAAAATAAGCAAAAAGTATTAATAATATAAAAAAATAAGCAAAAAGTAAAAATAATAAAAAAATAAGCAAAAAGTATTAATAATATAAAAAAAATAAGCAAAAAGTAAAAATAAATATTATAAAAATGTGAAGTAAAGAATTTTACAGATGAAATATATAATAGAAATATGGAGAAATAGATGTATAATAATTGGGAAGAGTTAGAACAATCAATTAATGATTGCAAAAAATGTTCATTGTGCAATGAAAGGAAAAATATAGTATTTGGAACTGGAAATAAAAATGCAGATGTAATGTTTATAGGAGAAGGTCCAGGAGCAGATGAAGATATTCAAGGAGTACCATTTGTAGGCAAGGCAGGTAAATTAATGGATGAAGCATTTAGAGGACTTGAAATAAAAAGAGAAAATGTATATATTGCAAATATTGTAAAATGTAGACCTCCACAAAATAGAGTTCCATTGAAAGAAGAAGCAGATGTATGTTTAAATTATTTAAGAAACCAAGTAATATTAGTAAAACCTAAAATAATAGTCTTGTTGGGAAGCACCGCTTTAAAGTCAATACTAGGTGATGAATATTCTATAACTAAAGAAAGAGGAAAGTGGATTGAGAAAAAAGGTATATTATATATGCCTACATGGCATCCAGCAGCATTACTTAGAGATGAGAGCAAAAAAATTGAATTTTGGAAAGATTTAAAAGAAGTAAAGTCAAAAGAAACTATAATTTATAAGAGTAATATTTAAAATGTTTATATGATTTTGATTGAGATAGTTAGACAAACTGAGAATAGATTAAGTCGAGAATAAATTAGGTTAAATTGAGAATAGATTAAATCGAGAATAAATTAGGTTAAATTGAAAATAGATTAAATCGAGAATAAATTAGGTTAAATTGAAAATAAATAAAAGGATAAATATTATGAATGAAGATGAAATAAGAGAATATTGCTTAAATTGTGTTAATAAACCTTGTAGTAAAAATGGATGCCCATTAAATAATGACATTCCAGCATTTATACATGAAGAAGATTATAAAAGAGCATTTGAAATATTATGTAGGACAACTTTATTTCCTGCAATATGTGGAAGAATTTGTCCACATTCAAAACAATGCCAGGGGGCATGTATACGAGGAATAAAAGGGGAACCTGTTACGATAGGAAAAATTGAAACAATCATTGGTGATGCTAGTATTATTCAAAACTTTAAAATACCAAAAGATATAGATGAAGAGCTAAAAAATAAAAGAGTGGCTGTAATAGGTTCTGGTCCTTGTGGACTTACTTGTGCAGGTTTTTTAGCTAAAAAAGGTGTACAAGTTACAATATTTGAAAAATATGATAAGCTTGGAGGTATTTTAGTTCATGGAATACCAAATTTTAGATTGGATAGAAGAGTTGTAGATGGGACAATTGAAAAAATATTAGATTTAGGTATTAATGTTGTGAAAGATAAAGAATTAGGCAAAGATTTTGAATTAGATGATTTATATAAATCGTATGATGCAATTTTTATTTCAATAGGGGCCAATGAACCTAATATTACTTTAAGAGAAGAGAATTATTATAAGGATAGAGTTACAGAAAACTCTAATTTAGGTGAGATAGTTAGCAATGATGGGATTGAGAAATATAATTTAAATGGGAAATCAGTGAAATTTTCTAAGAATGAGATTGACTATTATTGTAAAGAAAAAAAAGAAGCGAAAGATTTCAAATGGTTATCAAATAGTATTAAAAGTGATGACTCAAATAATATGATTTTAAGTGCTAATAAATTATTGGAACTAGAAAATTATCCAGATTTTAAAGATAAAAAGGTTGCAGTAAGTGGTGGCGGAAATGTTGCAATGGACACAGCTAGAACGATAAATCATTTAGGTGGAAAAGTTACAGTAATATATAGAAGAGAAGAAGAGCAGATGCCTGCTGAAAGAAAGGAAATAGAAGATGCAAAAAATGAAGGTATTGAGTTTTTATTCAAGACTAATATTAAAAAAGTATATAGAGATATAAAGCAAATAGAATGTATAAAAACAGAATTGGTAAAAAAAGATGGAGAATCAAGATTATCTCCAATAGAGATAGATGGAAGCAATTATAAAATAGATATGGATTATGTTGTAATTGCAACAGGTTCAAAACCGGAAGCAAAGCTTATTAATAGTTTTGAATTAAACGAATATGGTTATATAAAAGTTGATGGAAAAGGAAGAACTTCAATGAAAAATGTGTATGCTGGGGGAGATATTGCAGGAGAAAAAGCGACAGTAGCATGGGCATCAAAATCTGGAAGGAATGCAGCAGAAGGAATTATTGAAGATTTGAAAAGAGATTAATTAATATCAAATTTCTTATTTTAAATTACTATGTTAAGAATTGACATTTTACAATATACAATTATATCTTTCCTTTTTATAATTCAAAATTACTATGTTAAAAATTGGCAAAAATTTATGTTATTGGATAATATTTTATCAAAGAAGTATTTAAAATAGCATAAATATCAAAGCAGAATAATATGTGTTTGGCAAAACTACAAATTTTACAATTAATTTACTTAAAATAATTGAATAGTAACATTAAATATGATAATATTATTTTGATTATGTTTATAGGTATTCATTAAAAACCTAAATATTATGCAAGGAGAAATGTAATTTTTATAATTACATAAAATGAAGATGGAAGAATCTAATTGTGCAATCGAAAGATGCAAAAAAGAAGTAAATGAAATACTATCAAAGTATTCACAAGACAAAGATAATTTGATTAAAGTCTTGGAAGAAATTCAAGTAAAGTATGGTTATATTCCAAGTGCTGCTCAGATGGAAGTTGCAAATTATCTGAAAATGCCTTTAGCAGAAGTATATGGAGTTATTACTTTTTATTCAAGATTCACAACGAAGCCTAAAGGAAAGTATAATGTTTCTGTTTGTTTGGGTACCGCATGTTTTGTTAAGGGTTCAAAGGAAATTTTAGATAGAGCGAAAATAAAGTTAGGGCTTGAAGAAGGGCAAACAAGTGAAGATGGAAAATTTTCATTAGATACTATGAGATGCGTTGGTGCTTGTGGGTTAGCTCCTGTATTTATTATTAATAATGAAGTTTATGGTAGAGCAACTGTTAAAAAATTTGATGAAGTTATAGATGAGTATATGAAAAAAGACTAAAGAGTTTTTAATATTTTATGGTGCCATTAAGCCTACAGTAAGTAATTAATGGAGAAAGGAAATCATAAATATAATATTTATAAGATTAAAGATTATTTGAATGTAGAAGTTATTTTAATAAATAAAAAATGGCTTGAATAAGAAATGATATAACGAATATTATAGGTTATGTAGGGAAATAGATGAAGACTATTGAGGATATTGAGAATATCAGAAGAAATAAAAGAGCTGAATTAGATTTAAGAGTTAATTCTAATGCTCCAGGTGTTGAAAGACATATTTTAGTATGTAATGGTACTGGTTGTACTTCTTCAAAATCACCAGAAATTTTGGAGAGATTTAAGAAAATTATAGAAGAGAAAAAAATTGAAAATGTAAGAGTTATTAAAACTGGTTGTTTTGGATTGTGCTCAAAGGGTCCAATTGTAATTATTAGACCTGATGATACTTTTTATTCAATGGTTACTCCAGATGATTGTGAAGAAATTATTGATTCTCATATAATTAATGGAAAAATTGTTGATAGACTTCTTTGCAAAGACATAGATGGAAGTTTAGTTCATAAACTTGATGAGTTAAATTTTTATAAAAAACAAAAACGTATTGCTTTAAAAAATTGTGGTGTAATAAATCCAGAAGATATTGATGAATATATCGCTTTTGATGGCTACAAGGCATTGGAGAAAGTATTGACTTCAATGAGCCAGGATGAAGTTATAGATGAAGTTTCAAAATCAGGAT
Organism: Bacillota bacterium; assembly: GCA_052036095.1. Classification (GTDB taxonomy): domain Bacteria; phylum Bacillota; class Clostridia; order TANB77; family CAG-508; genus CAG-793. The sequence continues at coordinate 28,404 of JBPOHA010000007.1, read as the reverse complement.
TAAGAGGCCGTGGTGGAGCAGGTTTCCCAACAGGAAAAAAATGGTCTTTTGTTAAAGCCGAAGATAATAAAACTAAATATGTTGTATGTAATGCAGATGAAGGAGATCCAGGTGCTTTTATGGATAGAAGTATTCTTGAAGGAGATCCACATTCAGTTATAGAGTCTATGATTATTGCAGGTTATGCAATAGGTGCTTGCAGAGGATTTATATATGTAAGAGCTGAATATCCAATAGCAGTTCAAAGATTAGAGATTGCTATAAAACAAGCTGAAAATTATGGCTTACTTGGAAATAATATATTTGGAACTAATTTTAGTTTTGATATTGAGATAAGACTTGGAGCTGGAGCTTTTGTTTGTGGAGAGGAAACAGCATTACTAGAATCAATTGAAGGTAAACGTGGACAGCCAAGATTAAAACCACCATATCCAGCACATAGTGGATTATGGGGATATCCAACATTAATAAATAATGTTGAAACTTATGCTAACGTTACTAGAATTATATTAAATGGTTCTGATTGGTATTCTTCAATAGGTACAGAAACTTCTAAGGGTACTAAGGTTTTTGCATTAGGTGGAAATGTTAATAATGTTGGACTTGTTGAAGTTCCAATGGGAACTACATTAAGAGAAATTATATTTGATATAGGTGGAGGCATTCCAAATGGTAGAGGATTTAAAGCCGCTCAGACAGGAGGACCTTCAGGTGGATGTATACCAGCACAAAATCTTGATACGCCAATAGATTATGAGAGCTTAAAACAAATAGGTTCAATGATGGGTTCTGGTGGATTAATTGTTATGGATGATACAAAGTGTATGGTTAATTTAGCTAGATTCTATTTAGAATTTACTGTTAGTGAAAGTTGTGGAAAATGTACTCCTTGTAGAGTTGGAACAAAGAGAATGCTAGAAATTCTTCAAAAGATTTGCGATGGAAAAGGAACAGAAGATGATTTATATAAGCTAGATAAATTAGCTAATTCAATTATTAAATCAGCAGTATGTGGGTTAGGTCAAACAGCACCAAATCCAGTTCTTTCAACTATGAAATATTTTGCAGATGAATATAAAGAGCATGTAGTGGATAAAGTATGTAAAGCGAAAGAATGCAAAGCATTGACAAAGATTGTTATAGATCCAGCAAAATGTAAAGGCTGTGATTTATGTAGAAAAGCTTGTCCAGTTTCTGCAATTAAAGGAGAACCTGGAAAAATTCATGAAATAGATCAAAGCAAATGTATAAAATGCAGAACATGTATGACAACTTGCCCATTTAAGGCAATAGGAAACAACTAAAAGATCATTTAAGCTTAAAAATATTCTTTTGAAAATTTTTAAGTATTTAAATAATAAAAATAATATACAAGTAGAACAGAAAATAGCCTTAAATATAAAAAAGGCAAGGAAGGAATTAAAAGATGGAAGAAGAATTTGTTAATCTTACAATTGATGAGATTCCTGTTAGTGTAAGAAAAGGAACTACTATATTAGAGGCAGCAAGAAAAACAAATATAGAAATACCAACATTATGCTTTTTAAAAGGAGTTAATGCAATAGGTGCTTGCAGAATGTGTATAGTAGAAGTTGAAGGAAGAAGAGGATTTGCAACATCATGTATTGAGCAAGTAACAGAAGGAATGGTAGTTCATACACATACTAAAGAAGTTATAGAAGCAAGAAAAATTGCATTAGATTTATTGTTATCCAATCACAAAAGAGATTGCTTAACTTGTATTAGATCAGGAAATTGTGAGCTTCAAGCTCTTGCTATTAAATTTAATGTAAAGAAAGTAGAATATGAAGGAGAAAAATCAAACCAAGCTATTGATGATGATTCACCAGCGATAGTAAGAGATCAAAGCAAATGTATACTTTGCAGAAGATGTGTAGCAACATGCAAAAATGTTCAAAATGTAGGAGCAATTGATTGCATTAATAGAGGATTTGATTCTTGCATTTCAACAGCAGAAGATAAAAGCTTAAATGACGTAGATTGTACTTTCTGTGGACAATGTATAGAAGCTTGTCCAACTGGTGCACTTCATGAAAAAGATGATACTGAAAGTGTATGGAATAAGCTACATGATAAAGATGTTTATACAGTAGTACAAACAGCACCAGCAGTAAGAGTAGCATTAGGCGAAGAATTTGGAATGCCAATTGGTACTAATGTAAAAGGAAAAATGGTAACAGCATTAAAAAGATTAGGATTTAATAAAGTATTTGATACTAATACTGGAGCTGATTTTACTATTATGGAAGAGGCAAATGAATTTATTGAAAGAGTTACAAAAGGTGGAGTTCTACCAATGATAACTTCTTGCAGCCCAGGATGGGTTAGATTTGCTGAAAAGAATTATCCAGATCAATTATCACATTTATCAAGTTGCAAGTCACCACATACAATGTTTGGAGCATTAATAAAGTCATATTATGCACAGAAATTTAATATTGATCCAAATAAAATATGCGTTGTATCAGTAATGCCTTGTATAGCTAAAAAATTCGAAGCAACAAGAGAAGAACTTACAGTAGATGGAAGAAAAGATGTTGATGTAGTTATAACAACTAGAGAACTAGCAAGAATGATTAAACAACAAGACATTGAATTTACTGAATTAGAAGATTCCGAATTTGATGATCCAATGGGAGAAGCATCAGGAGCAGGAGCAATATTTGGAACAACTGGTGGAGTAATGGAAGCAGCATTAAGAACAGCTGCAGATACATTAGAAGGAAAAGACTTAAAAGAAATAGACTACAAAGAAGTACGTGGTGGAAGCGGAATGAAAGAAGCTACATTAAACATTGCTGGAAAAACAATTAGAATTTGTGTAGCATCAGGATTAAAAAATGCTAGAAAAATTATGGATGAAATAAGAGAAGGAAAATCACAATATGATTTCATTGAAATAATGGCATGCCCAGGCGGATGTGTTATGGGTGGAGGTCAACCAATAAAGAGCTCAAAGATTAGAGCTACTGTTGATGTAAGAAAATTAAGAGCTGATGCATTATATACAATTGATGAAAAAAGTATAATTAGAAAATCTCATCAAAATCCTGAAGTTCAAACAATTTATAAAGAATTTTTACAAAAACCAGGGAGTGAAATTGCTCATAAATATTTACACACAACATATAAAGAGGAAAAGAAATATAATTTCTAATAGAATAAATAAAATTAAAAATTCTTACTATATTAAAAAATGTTAAACTAGAATAAATTATCTATATTTAAAAATAATGTTAAACTAAAATAAACTATTCAAGAAAAATTAGATGTTGGGAACCTACAAGTGAGCTTGGAGCTTCTACTCTGCTATTATTTATAAGTTGCTTAGAGTTTACAGTGTTTATTGGAAATGACTGTTAAAGCTCACGTTTCCCAAACACTAATTTCTTCTTTCATAGTTTATTTTAGTTTAGCATAATAAAAAGAAAACTAATTTGTAGTTTTCTTTTTTTTGTATAAAATATTAATTTTTTATATAAAATTAATTATAAATTATCATTATATTCGCTTGCATTGCCCATAAATAATTTTTTAATTGATTTGAATATTGTAGCAATTTTTGAAGTCTTAACAACTGCAAGACTAACATCATTTTTATTTGTGATTTGTTCATATTTCAAATCCAATTGTGCCATTTTATTAATGTAATAATCATTAAAGAATGAGTAAGTTTCAGTAGTTCCTATTAAATTACTAAAACTATATAAGCATTTTCTATATTGTTCTATTTTATTTGCATTATCTAATTCTAATAATTTTGCATCAAAGAAAGATGAAATTATTAAATTTTGTGTTGACAAAAATAAATTAGTAATAGATTTTTTATATTTTGCTATTGTAGCAGTTGAACTTTTAAACTTATGATATGATAAATCTTCTTGCTGAATTTTATTATTTAGTTTTATTATTTTTTCTTCTATGTCTAATAATTTATCAAAATTATCTTGGATTTTAAAAGCATTGCGTTCACCAAATATTGTTTTAAATTTATCAAAGAATACGTCATTTGAATAAAATGTACTTTCAAATAATGCGGAAAATCCAGTTAAATAGCCAACTTGTTTAATTAAATTGCAAAGCAATGGGTAATATGATGGACTATCTGTTGGAAATGTTATATCATAATATTTTACTATATCATGTTTTTCAGATATAGCATACGATGACATAAGTTGAACTGCTGATTCATTTAATGCACTTCCAAATGCTTTATTTCCTAAATAAGAACATAATCCTAATCTATGCAATTTACCGTTAGAATCTTTAATTTCTTGAAAATGATGGATACATTCATGAAATGCTAACTTTTTAAGAACATCAAATTTAAGCCCTTTTTTAAAATATATTGATGAATTTTTATAAAAATAGCATGCATCAGACATTCCTTCAGGCATTTCTGCAATATACATAGGTATTTTAGCGATATTCATAAAAATAGTATTATAGCTTAATCTTAATGTAGGAAATTTAGCAAATAAAATATTAGCCACATAAGTCGCAATTTCATTAACATTGTATTCACTTATAGGACAAATTATTTTTATTCCATTTTTTTCTAATTCTAAATTTGTATCCATATACAATTCTCCTTAGTTTATTATATATAGTATACACGATATTAAACAAAAATACTATTTCAATATGATTAAAAGAATATTACATTTTTGTAATATAACAAATTTGGCAATTCTACGGAAGAAGCATATTGAAATGAAAAGAAAAAAGCAATAAAAAATAAAATAATCATATTAAAAATTAATAAAAGTTAATTATATATTTAAATTTTTTTTTAATAAATATAATATTTAAAATCATTCTCTTAGTAAGATAAAGGGTAAGAATATTACTAAAAAACTTATATATACTTTTTTAATTAAAAGTATAAAAATTTCACAAAGTAAATTGCAAAATTGCTAGCTTTTTGTATATAGATGTAGTATAATATAACAAACAAAACCTACGGAAATAAAACTAACATTATATTATGAAATATAATAATTAAAGTAAATACATGATTGACTAAAAAACATTTTTAATTTGTAAATTAAAAATATAAAAAGGTAGATTTATAAATAAAAAATATAAGAAAGGAAATTTTATTATGTACGATTTTAAAGAAGTTGAAGCAAAATGGCAAGAATATTGGGATGAAAATAAGACATTTAAAACAGATGCTTGGGATTTTTCTAAGCCCAAATATTATGCTCTTGATATGTTTCCATATCCATCAGGACAAGGCTTACATGTAGGACATCCAGAAGGATATACAGCAACTGATATTATTTGTAGAATGAAAAGGATGCAAGGATTTAATGTACTTCATCCAATGGGATGGGATTCTTTCGGACTTCCTGCTGAACAATATGCAATAAAAACAGGAAATCATCCAGAAATTTTTACAAAACAAAATATTGCAACATTTAAAAGGCAATTAAAAATGCTTGGATTTTCTTTTGATTGGGATAGAGAAATTTCTAGCTGTGATGCTAGTTATTACAAATGGACACAATGGATTTTTAAAAGATTGTATGAAGATGGATTAGTTGAATTAATTGATATGCCAGTTAATTGGTGTGAAGGATTAGGAACAGTTCTTTCTAATGATGAAGTTATTGACGGAAAGAGTGAAAGAGGTGGTTTCCCAGTTGTTCGTAAAAATATGAAACAATGGGTAATGGATATTCAAAAATATGCTGAAGTTTTACTTAGTGGACTTGATGATATTGATTGGCCTGAATCAACTAAGGAAATTCAACGTAATTGGATTGGAAAATCAGTAGGAGCTGAAGTAACTTTTAAAGTTGCTGATAATAATGAAAAATTCGTTGTATTTACTACAAGACCTGATACTTTATTTGGGGCAACGTATTGTGTACTTTCTCCAGAGCATGAACTAGTAAATAAAATTACAACTCCAGATAGTAAAAAGGCTGTTGAAGATTATGTAAGAATGGCAGCTTCAAAATCAGATTTAGAGAGAACTGATTTAAACAAGAATAAGACTGGTGTATTTACTGGAAGTTATGCAATAAATCCTGTAAATAACAAAAAAATTCCAATTTGGATTTCAGATTATGTATTAGTAAGCTATGGAACAGGAGCAATTATGGCTGTTCCAGCACATGACCAAAGAGATTATGACTTTGCTACAAAATTTGGAATTGATATTATACCTGTTCTTGAAGGTGGAGATATTTCAAAACAAGCTTTCACAGATGATGGAAAACATATTAATTCAGGATTTCTAAATGGACTTGGAAAACAAGAAGCTATTGATAAAATGATTATATGGCTTGAAGAAAATAAGATTGGATCAAAGAAAATTAATTATAAAATGCGTGAATGGATTTTTGCTAGACAACGTTATTGGGGAGAACCAATTCCAATTGTATATACAGAAGATGGAAAAATGCACGTAATACCTGACAGTGAACTTCCATTAGTATTACCAGAGCTTGAAGATTATGCACCATCAAAGACAGGTGCATCACCATTAAACAAAGCAACTGAATGGGTAAATACTACTTTTGAAGGTCAAAAAGCTAGACGCGAAACAAGTACGATGCCTGGATCTGCAGCTTCAAGTTGGTATTTCTTAAGATATATTGATCCAGAAAATAATGAGCAATTTGCTGATCCAAAACTTTTAAAACATTGGATGCCTGTTGATTTATATATGGGTGGACCTGAACATGCAGTAGGTCATTTATTATATTCAAGATTTTGGAATAATTATTTATATAATAAAGGTCTATCACCTGTTAAAGAACCATTCCAAAAACTTCGTCATCAAGGTATGATACTTGGTACAAATGGCGAAAAAATGAGTAAATCAAAAGGAAATGTAATTAATCCAGATGATATGGTAAAACAATATGGAGCTGATTCTTTAAGAATTTATGAAATGTTTATGGGACCTATTGATGCAGTAAAACCATGGGATATAACAGGAATTGAAGGATCTAAAAAATTCTTGGATAGGGTATGGAGATTATATGCAGAAACAGATAAAATTCAAGAGAAAGAAAATAAAAATTTAGATAAAATATATAATTTTACTGTTAAAAAGATTTCAAAAGATTACGAAAATATGGACTTTAATACAGCTATATCTCAAATGATGATATTTATAAATGCAGTAATGAAAGAAGATATATTCCCTAAAAAATATGCAGAAGGATTTTTGCAATTATTAAATCCAGTAGCTCCTCATATTACTGAAGAATTATGGAACAAATTAGGAAACAATAATTCTATAGCATATTCAATTTGGCCAACCTATGATGAGTCAAAAACAATTGATGATACAATAAGTATGCCTGTACAAATTAATGGAAAATTAAGAGCTAATATTGAGATAGAAAAAGATGAAGAAGAGTCATCAGTAAAAGAAAAAGTACATCAAAATGACAGAATAAAAGAATTTATTGATGGAAAACAGATTGTAAAAGAAATTTATGTAAAAGGTAGAATTTATAATATAGTTATAAAATAAATTAAGTAAATATAAAATTAGATACTTTATAATTATAAAAAAATTCTAAAGACTAGATAGTTAAAAAATAAATGTTAGAGTGTTTTAAATAATTGCAAAATATTATAGCAATAAAACATAAATAAATATAAAATTAAAGTAAAGGAAGAGGAAAGTATATGTTTAATCTACATATCGGGTCAAAGAAAAAAAATAAAGCAAATAACAAAAAAAATAATGAAACGATATCAACTTTAACGCCTACTAATAATATGATTAATTCTGCAAAAAAAATTGAAGATAATAAAAATATTGAAACAAAACAAGATGCGCAATCTAAAAATAATCCTCTAAACATTAAAAGAACTAATATTGCTTTTAATATCTTAGCTATATTTTGCATTGTAATATTTTGTATGGCTATAACTCCAAAAACATTTCAAAATGATACATACTATACAATAAAGTTAGGAGAATATGTTAGAGCTAATGGAATTGATTTTCAAGACCATTTTTCATGGATTGAAAATCTACCATATATGTATCCTCATTGGTTATATGATGTATTCACATCAATTTTATATGACTCATTTGGAGGATTTAGTGCAATATATATTGCAACTATGGCATTCTCAGCAATTCTTGGAGTAGCATTATATGTTACTTCAAAAAAGGTTTGCAAAAATAGAGTTATAGCTTTTGTAATGACAATAGGCCAGATGTATTTAATGAAAGATTATATAACTGCTAGAGCTCAATTAGTTACATTTGGATTATTTGTACTTACTATATTATTTATAGAAAAATTCTTAGAAAAGCCAAAGAAAAGGTATGCAGTAGCATTAATAATAATACCAATATTAATTGCCAATATTCACTCCGCAGTATTTCCATTTTATTTTGTATTATATTTACCATATATTGCTGAATATATTATAGCAGTTATATTAGACTGGCATTTAGTACATAAAATAGAAAAATGGTGGATTAAACAAAATATAAATGATATAAATAATAAATTGAAAAAAGCTTCTAATGAAAAAATAAAAGAGTATCAAGTAAAGCTTGCAAAATATAATTCAATCGATGAAAAATGCGATAAGAAATTTGAAAGTTTTTTGGTAAAACAGAAAGACAGAAGAAAAAATCCATATAAGCTAAAAATTGAAAGAAATGATAATGTAAGATGGCTGATTATTATAATGATTATTTGTGGCTTTACTGGTCTTTTAACTCCAATAAAAGATATGCCATATACATATACTTGGAGAATAATGCAAGGAAATACAACAAGCAAAATCAATGAACATTTACCTTTAACACTAATCAATAATAAACCAATATTATATTCATTAACAGCATTTATTGCATTATTAGCATTTACTAAAATAAAAATAAGAGCGAGAGATCTATTTATGATAGGCGGATTAACATTGCTTGCATTAATGACGAGAAGACAAGTTTCAATGCTTACATTATTTGGCGGGATTATAATTGCAAGAATATTATCAGAACTTATAGAAAAATATGATTTAAACGGAACTCAAGAATTAATAAATTATATGACTAGTGCATTAGGAGAATTATTAACGATATTACTTGTATTTGCAATAAGCTACAGCATATATAAACCACAAATTAATGATAAATATGTTGATTCTAATTCTTATCCAGTAGAAGCTTGCGATTGGATAAAAGAAAATCTTGATTATAAAAATATCAAAATTTTCAATGATTACAATTATGGAAGTTACATGATGTTTGAAGATATCCCAGTATTTATAGATTCAAGATGCGATTTGTATACGCCAGAATTTAATGGAACATACAACAAAGAAAAGAGAAAATTTGAAGGACAAGATATATTTACAGATTATTTAAATATATCTGATTTAGCAACATATTATCAAGGAAAATTTGATGAATATAAAATAACGCATGTAATAACTAAATCTAATTCAAGATTAAATATGTTACTTTCGAGGGATAGCAAATATAAAGAATTATATAAAGATTCAAAATTTATAATTTATGAAATTCAAAAAGATTAAAATTTGGAAAGAAAAATATGAAAATATTAAAATATGTAGTAGATGAACAAAAAAAAGGAACAAGGCTTGATACTTATGTAGCAAGCCTTGATTGTAATATTTCAAGAAGTATGGCAAAAAAACTAATAGAGCAAAGAAATATTACTATAAATGAAAAAGTAGAAAAAGAGTCTTACAAAGTAAAAGCATTAGATCAAATTATAATAAAAATAGAAGAACCTAAAGCAATTAAAGCAAAAGCTCAGGAAATACCACTTGACATTATATATGAAGATAATGATATTATAGTAATAAATAAAGCAAAAGGAATGGTTGTACATCCTGGAAATGGAAATCCTGAAAACACTCTAGTTAATGCTGTACTTGCACATTGCAAGGGAAGTTTGTCAGGAATTGGTGGAGAGATAAGGCCAGGAATAGTACATAGACTTGACAAAGATACCTCAGGTTTAATTATTGTTGCAAAAAACGATAATGCACATATAAATATTTCAAATCAAATAAAAAATCATGAAATTACAAAAATTTATACAGCACTAGTAAAAGGAAACATAGAAGAAAATGAAGCTACGATAGACATGCCAATAGGTAGAGACAAAAATGATAGAAAAAAAATGTCAGTATGTAATGATGGAAAAAGTGCTATAACACATATAAAAGTTATAAAAAGGTATGGAAACTATACTTTATTAAGAGTAAAAATTGATACTGGAAGAACACATCAAATAAGAGTTCATATGTCAAGAATAGGTCATCCAGTTGTTGGAGATGAAGTTTATTCTAATGGGAAAAATGAATTTGGAGTACATGGACAAATGTTACATAGCACAATATTAGAATTTAAACATCCTGTAACTGGAAATAAAATGCATTTAGAAGCGGAATTACCAAAGTATTTTAAAGATGTATTATCTGAACTAGAAGGTAATATATAGAGAATATTAAAAAAATTTAATAAAAAAGTATATAAATAAAATATTAAAAATATTTAATAAAAAACATATAAGTAAAATCTTATATTAAATAATAATATATAGCCTAAAAATATCACTATATTTATAAGAAATAGAAAAATACATAGAATATCAAAGAAAAGTGAAAGGAGAAATAATATATGGAAGAAAGATTACAGAAATTTTTATCGAATGCTGGCGTAGCTTCAAGAAGAAAATGTGAAGAATTAATTTCAAATGGAAAAGTGAAAGTAAATGGTAGTGTTGTAACTGAGTTAGGTACAAAAATAGACAGCGAAAGTGACAAAATAGAATATGATGGAAAGATTATAAAGGTTTCAAATGAAAAAGTATATGTATTGCTAAATAAACCAATAGGATATGTGACTACTGTAAAAGACCAGTTTCTACGTGACACAGTAATGGACTTAGTAAAAACAAAGCAAAGATTAGTTCCAGTTGGAAGATTGGATATGTATACTTCAGGTGCATTAATACTTTCAAACGATGGAGAATTTATAAATAAAATAACCCATCCAAGCAATGAAATAGAGAAAACCTATAATGCAACAGTTGCTGGACAAATAGCAAACGAAGACATTGAAAAAATAAGAGAGGGAGTAGAGATTGATGATAATGGAACTCCCTATAAAACAAGAGAAGCAAAAGTAAAAATTTTAAAAATAGATGAAGAAAAAAATCTTTCAAGAATACAAATAGTAATTCATGAAGGAAAAAATAGGGAAGTAAGAAAAATGTGCGAATCAATAGGAAAACGAGTATTGGCCTTACATAGAGCAAAAATCGGTAATATTGATGTAAAAGATCTTCCACTTGGAAAATGGAGATATCTAACTAAAAATGAAGTTGAAAGATTAGTAAATGGTTCTAAATAAATTTGCCTATATCAAAAATTGCAAGATAAAGCAAATAGAATATTATAATATTGAATTCAAGTATTAAGAAGAAAAGTTATATGATTATTTTAAAATAATTAACTAAAAGACATATTAGTGGAGAATACTTGAAAATTGTTTACATAAGTGATATAATAAAAAAAGTGATAAGATTTATAAATATAGATTTTATTAATACGGAACCTACGAGATAATTTTAGGAGGAAAATATGGTAGAAGATAATGAAATTAAAACAAAAATATCGCCTTTTACAGTAAGAACGGGTGAAATAAAGGTATTTGATGGAAAAGATGGTTATGTATCAATGAATCAAATAATGCAAAAGATAGATCAAGGGATTATAACAGAGATTCATTTCAAAATATTAGAATTATTAAATGAATTTGAATTTTTGACATCAAGACAGATTTATCAATTGTTAGTAATTAAAAATATTAAAATTAAAGATCAAGATAAAACAACTAACAAATTAGAACAATTGGTAAAAAGCAAGATAATTACTAGATATTATTTTTCTTCAAGTGAAGGAAAGGGTATATATAGAATATATTGCTTAGAAAAAATGGGTAAATATTTATTAAATTCAAGAGAAATAGAATCAAAATGGAAACAAACAGATAATGCAAAACCAGTTGAGATGATTAAAAAAAAGCTAGCAGGAAATCAAATGATTATTGCATATATGAGAAAAGTTAAATCATTAAAAAGTTACGAGTTGAAGCCTATGATTACAGCTAAAGTTCATGCAAAAATATTTAAGCCTATAGCAAAAGTTTCTTTAACATATAACAAAAGAGATTTTGATTTTGCATATGAAGTAATAAGAAGGGAAGAAAACTGGACAAGCGAATTATTAACGAGAATAGATTTATGGAAGGACTTTTTTGATAATTTTGTTATAGGAGATTCTGGATTTACGCAACTTCCTCAATTAGTATTTATTTGCGAAGATGATAAGCATATGGCAGAAGTTTTTAAAACATTGGTAATAAATAAAGTACAAATAGATAAAATAAGATTTTATTATACAACAGATACAAAACAGAATGAAGATTCTTTAGAAAATAGTCTTTATGAATTTGTAGAAGAAGATGGAAAATATAAAATTAAAAATATTAATACTAAAATATTAAAATAAAAAGTTATAGTTAAAAAAAGTTTGGATTTGTAAATCCAAACTTTTTTATATCATATTGATTATATAGTAAAATTTAATATTTAATATTTAATCTTAATTTTTTTTATTTGAAGAATTATTTTTATTGAATGTAAAGGTAATTGAATCTTCACTTTCAGTATTAAAGTTTAAATCAGAAGTATCTAATTTTATAGGGTCAGCATCTTCTACTGATGACGTAGCCTCATCGTCAAAATGAGAATTAGACAAACTATTTTTATTAATAATTACTTTATGTTTAGAAATGTTTGGAGATTCATCTACAATTCCAGTAGAGAACTTTACAAAATTGTAATCTTTAATGTCTTGACGTTCTTTATACTTTGAAGGAATAAAGTCAAGGTTTGCAGTACCGTTTATTAATTTACCTTTTAAATCTTTTATTTTAAACATACATTTCTTAAACTTAAGAGATTGTACTTTTCCAGGTTGATATTTTTGCTTTGTAACATATTCGGCAGAAACTTTTTCATCATATTTTTGCGTATCAGAATGGTACCCACTAGATTTAAATGACCATTCTTTTTTATCACCAAGTTCTTTTCCCCACCATTCGTTATCTTCTGGCGAATTATTACCAAAAACAAGTTTATTAGAGCAATTAGCTATAATAGTATCTCCTATTTTTTCTCCATGGGCTCTAAGCTGAGATAAGTTTTGAGCAGATACAACACTTGCAACTCTATATTTCCTATATACAGTAAATATTGACTCTGTGGCAGGACATATAAAATCTGGAAATTCATCTATATACAAAAAGTGAGGTATACGACTTGATTCATTACCAGGTCTTCTTAAAACAGAATACTGCATTAATAATAGGAAAAATAGACCAAATGCTTTATGGGCATTTTCACCTAAATCGCCACGTCTAGTACAAACTAATGTAACAGCACCATTTGCAAGCAATTCATCATAATTTAAATTATGATTTCTATTGCATAGTATTGATTTTACACCAGGGTACCTTAATAGTGTATCTAATTGAGATAATGGAATTGAAACAGCTTTTTCCATTTCAGTTCGATTAGGACTATCATGATAAAAATTCTTCTTAAAATAGCCAATTTGATTTTCATATTCTTGAGAAAGGTTTTTATCATTTTCTAATATTTTACATAGCTTTTCAATTAAGTCGAAATTATTTAATAATTTAAGCATATCATCAATATTAGGTAACTTTCCATCGTTTAACTTAGGATAAGCTACTTTTAATAATATAGCTAAATTTTCAATAATTTGAGTTGACATATTTTCTTTATAAGCTTCAGACATTTCAGGATTTCTATCTGAGTAAAATCCTTTTAAAACTGTAGTGATAGAAACAGCAGTTTGCACAGGATCCTTAAAAGAAAATGGATTTAAACCAGGAGAATTAGGATCTTCAGGATCAATTAAATTATATTTTATTCCAAAATTATCACATACATTCCTTACTCTACCAATTGTTTCATAATCAGGAGACATATATGTAATACCTAAATCTCTATAAGTAATTTTAGATGCAGAGTCTGCATAAATTAAGTTCTTAAAATAAGCTTTATAAGTTTGTATTTTAGATTCGACTGGTTTTATCATTGATAAAGTAAAATTATTATTTATATATTCATTATCGTATGGAGCATCTAAAACAGCAATCCTAGCTTTTAAAGCTGCGTATGCTAATGCTTTAGAAGTTTGTCTATAAAAGAATTTCTTATTAATATCTTGAGCAACCCAAGGTTCAAATACTAATGAAGTTTTTCCAGCTCCAGAAACACCCACAACTAATGTAGATTCAAATCTTCGTATTTCGGGAATTTTTATACTATCTCCATTGTCTTTATCAATACCAAGGAATATTTCGTCAGTATAAAGTCCCCAACCAACTTTAGAATCTGCAAGGTTAATTCCATCATAATCAAAAATTGAATCTCTTTTATCTTTAGTATCATTTATATCTTTATATAATTTATTAAATAATAAATGCCAAGTACAAAGTGGCAAAGCAATTGCTAATGAAGAAAAGGCAGGGGTTATTAAGTATGAAAAATCTATAGCTATTGTTGAGTAACCAGGAAGAGACAACAAACCAAGCCAGCATAATTTATTTACCCATTCAGTAATCATTGTAATAGTTAAAGTATATAATGCAATACAATAGGCATAAAACCAACCAAGTTTATCTTCATCACATTTTATATAACTAGAAGAAAACGAGAAAAGAAAAGCAAATATTGGAACTAAAAATGCAAAAGCATATTGCCAAGGGCCCCAATAATTATATGCTACTCCTGTAAAAACGATTAACAAAAATTCAGCTAACCTATCGACAATTATAAAAATCGAAATTAAAGTTAGTACGTATGTAAAAAATGTATTTCGATTTGTACTTAATTTTTTTAATAACTTATCTAATAACTTCATAATATATTCCCTTTCATACATATATATTATCTTACAAAAATGAGAAAAATTCAAGTGTTTTACGCAATCTTTTTAATATATTATCTGATCGTCAATTGAAAAAGTAAATGCAATTTAAAGATGAGATAGTTTCATTTAGTCTTTCACGTAGGTATAATGAAAGAGTTATTGCAATTTATGTTATAATATTTATAGTAAGTGCTTTTGGTAGAAAGAGGCTTAATATGAATAATTATAATAATAAACATCTTACATTTGCAGATAGATGTAAAATCGAAGAATGTATTAATAAAGGCTTCAGAAAATATCAAACAGCAAATGAAATAAACAAAAGTCAATCAACAGTATTAAGGGAAATACACAACAATAGAACTTTTAAGCCACGAAACATCTTTAATGAAAATCCTTATAATTGTATTCATTTAAAGGATTGCAAAGTTTGTACAGGGAAATGCAAATATTATAAATCAGAAAAGTGCAATAAAAGAGACAAATTTATTGGTGCTTGTAATAATTGCTCTGACATAAAAAAATGCAAACTTGATAAATATTTATATAAGGCACAAATAGCACAGCAACAATATGAAGATACTTTAGTGGATTCAAGGCAAGGTGTTAACTTAAATACTTCTGAATTGTTTGAAATAGCTCATATTATTTGTCCTTTAATAAACAAAGGACAATCTCTTTATACAATATTAAATAACCATCCAGAATTGAAAGTTAGTGCAAAGTCCTTATATACATATATAGAAATAGGATTATTTAGAGATTGGGGAATAACAAATCTTTCATTAAAAAGAAAAGTTAAAAGAAGAATAAGAAGTAAAAAACTTAAGAAAAGAAATGAACCAGCAGATTATACAGATAGAACATATGAAGATTATATTAAGTATAAAGAAACATATCCAGATATTCCAACAACAGAAATGGATACAGTATATAATAATCAATCAGGCCCATATATACAGACTTTTATATTTGAGAACACAACATTAATGATTGGAATCTTACATAATAAAAGAACTGCTGATTCAATGTCAAAAGCATTAGATATATTACAAGATACTTTAACGGATGAAGAGTATAAAAGAATATTTTCTCTTCTTTTAACAGATCGTGGTAGTGAATTTGCAAAGCCACTCCAATTTGAAGTAAATGTTGATACTGGAGAATGTAGAAGCAAAATATTTTATTGTGATGCACAAACACCAAGTCAAAAGCCACATGTAGAGAATAATCATAACTTTATAAGAGAGATACTTCCAAATGGACAGAGTTGGACAAACTTAACACAAGATAAAGTAAATTTAATGTTTTCACATATAAATTCAGTACCAAGGAAATCACTTGGTAATAAAACACCATATGAAGCATTTTCGTTTCTTTATGGTGAAGAAATATTAAATAAATTAAATATACAGAAGATAGCAAAAGACGAGGTAAATACCACTCCTCGCCTTTTAAAATAACTATAATAAACCAAAAGCACTTACATAACTGAATAGCCAAAATAGGCTCAAAAAAGTCAAATTGAATTTAATCTTTCACAAAAAATAATTAATTTAATTTGGTTTATTTGTTATGCAAATTTTCTCTTGAATTTAAGTTAATTTTACACTAATTTTAATAAAAAATCAATATTTGAGCATTAAAAAGTACTTTAGAATTGCAGTTTCTCGGTAAATTGCAGTTACTTTTTCCAAATTGAACTTAGTTTTTCAATTGACCAAATTTTATGTTTCATTTATGATAATATCTTAAGTAATTAAAAGTGATAATGTCTTAAGTACTCATTTAGGAAAATGTCCCAAACTTATTAAAAACTAGTTACATACATTTTTAAAATTTTATATGTCGAATTTTCTTGTTATTTAATATACATTTTTAAATTTTATATGTCAAATTTTCTTTTTATTTAATATACATTTTTAAATTTTATATGTCGAATTTTCTTGTTATTTAGTATATAATTTCAAAATTTGTAGAAACTAATATAAATTCATTTTAAGGAGGAAAATTTTGTGAAAAGAAAATCTATAATTGTTACTACAGCAATTATAATATTATTTTTATTTTTTTGTTGGTTGTACTTAAATAATAAAAAATGCAACAATTTAATTAACCATGTAAATAATTTAAATACTATAAATTCCTTTTCTAATAGCCAAATGATTGAAAAAAATGTTTCAATTAATACTCCCCAAACTAAATACAATGAAATAGAAAATGTCCTTTCAGAGTTTTCTACTAATTTAAGTGGAGATGAAAATAGATTAGAAAACGTTAGACTATCATGCGAAAAGATTAATGGAACTATTCTATGCAATGGTGATACTTTTTCTTTTAATGATATTATTGGTGAACCAACGGCAGAAAAGGGCTACAAAGAAGCAGATGTCATAGTCAATACTACAGTTTCAAAAGCACTTGGAGGAGGAAATTGTCAAGTAAGTACGACTCTCTATAATGCCGTATTAAATATTGATGGAATAACCATAATTGAAAGAAATCCACATAAGAAAAAAGTTTCTTATGTGGAGGAAGGAAAAGATGCATCTGTATCTTATGGCATACTTGATTTAAAATTTGAAAATAATACTGGAAGCAAAATTAAAATATATATGGATTCTAAAGACGAAAAAGTAAATGCAAAAATCGTAAGGTTAAATAACTCAAACTAAATTTTTAATATGTTAAAGTTATAATTTAGTAATATTTCAATTTTCATTAGAATATTCTTTAGCAATTGGAGGATTTATATATGAAAAAAAAGATTTTTATATTACTAATTGCTATTATAATAGTGCATACTTATATTGGATTATGGAATTATACTAAAGCTTTTGTTGATGATGATTCAATAGTTCCAGTATGGTCATCTGATATTGAAAATAATTCTGACTTGTCTGTAATGGCAAGTAATTCTAATATTGGATTAGCCGAAACAGAAAATACAGAAAATAGCAATCCACTTGGGCTAACTTCAGGTGGTGCAATCTTAATAGAACAAAATTCTGGAGAAATATTATATAACTATAATATGCACGAAAAGCTAAGACCTGCCTCAGTGACAAAAGTTATGACTATTTTGTTAATTATGGAAGCATTAGACTCTGGAAAAATAAGCCTAACAGATAAAATACCTTGCAGTGAAAATGCAAGTAAAATGGGTGGTTCTCAAATTTGGCTTGATACTAAAGAAGAACTAACAGTTGATGAAATGCTAAAAGCAATATGTGTAGTATCTGCCAACGATTGCACAGTAGCAATGGCTGAATATTTAGAAGGCTCGCAAGAAGCATTTGTTGCAAAAATGAATGAAAAAGCTAAATTACTTGGAATGAATGATACCACTTTTAAAAATTGTCATGGTATTGATGAAGATGGGCACGTAACTTCCCCTTATGACATTGCAATAATGTCTAGAGAATTATTAACAAAGCATCCTTTAATAATGAAATATACTACAATATATATGGATAGCTTAAGAGATGGAAAATCTCAATTAGTAAACACTAATAAATTAGTTAGAAACTATGATGGTTGCACAGGTTTAAAAACAGGTTCTACATCAGTTGCTTTATTTAATTTGTCCGCATCTGCTACTCGAAATGGATTATCCATTATTGCAGTAATTATGAGAGCTGAAACTACTAAAGTAAGATTTGCAGAAGCAAGGAAATTATTAGACTATGGGTTTAGCAATTACCAATATAAAGAATTTGGTAAAGCAAATGATATCATTGGAGAATGTATTATAAATAAAGGAATCCAAAACAAAGTTAATGCAGTTTTAAAAAATGACACTGGCTTCTTATTAAAAAAGTCTAATTCCAATAATGTTGAACAAAAAATAGAAATATTTAATAATGTTAATGCACCTATATCTAAAGGAGAAAAAATAGGTCAAGTAAATTTCATCTTAAATGGCAAAATTATTGGAACTGGAGATCTAGTTTCAGACAATGATATTGAAAAATATAATGTAGGTACAATGATTAAAAAAATATATAAATCATGGTTTAGTCTCTTAAGATAATTTAATATTCTCTAAAAGCTATACTTTACATATCATTTTCATCATATCTATTACTATAAGGTTTAGCTTCTATTTTAGTTACTTTTGAAGGATTATCTTGAGATATTTGATTAGTATCGGTTTTATTGCTTGTTTTGCTATTTAAATCTTCATTTGAATTATTGTTTGAGCTATTATTTGAATTATTATTTGAATTATTATTTGAATTATTATTTGAGAAATCATCTGAATTATTGTTTGAGATAACATCTGAATTATTATTTGAGAAATCATTTGAATTATTGTTTGAGCCATTATTTAAATTATCATTTGATTTTTCCTTATTAGAGTTCTTAAGATTATTATCATATTTATATTTAAAAGTTTGAGTGTCTCCTTCAATTTTCTTTGTTTGTTTTTCAACCATACTTATTGTCTTGTCAATTAAGTCAGGGACTAAGTCAAGTAATTTGTCAATAGCTGAACTATGCTCTATTGGTATCATTTTCACTCCACTTGGTTGAACTACAATAAATGCTACTGGGGAGATACTCACTCCTGCTCCTGCTCCACCACCAAATGGCAATCTAGAATTTACATATTGTTCTGCATCAGAACTTTTCTTTTCTGTAATTTCAATATCTTTCTTTTCTCCAGTTTTAAATTCGCTACCTCCTGCTGCAAATCCAAAGTTTACTTTTGAAACTGGTATAATTGAAACTCCACTAGACGTATTAATCGTTTCTCCTATTATAGTATTTACGTCGATCATCTCTCTAATCGAATTCATAGCCGTATTCATCAATCCTTCTATAGGGTAATCATTCATATACATATAACTTCCTTTCATTATTATTAGCTTTTAATATTATTACCATTTATGCTTATTTTATTTAAAATATTAAAAATATTTATTGAAAATATTAAATTAGTATCTAAAAAAACTATATTCTTATCACTATAAATTGGAACAGTCTTATAATAATAATTATTGATGTCAATATTAAAATGAGCGACAGCTAAGTTTAATATTAAATTCAAGTACCCTATAACAATCGCTGTATATTCAGCATCTGCCATTCCAAATTTTAATACCATATTAAAATCTTCTAATTTAGCATTTTCTAGTAATATTAATGCTAAATTTCTAGCATTTTTTTTCTTGAGTTTATTATTATTTTTTAAATTATTAATATAATTTTTCTTAGTTATTTTACTATCTGCTTTCCCTTTTTTATTTTTCTTTTCTTGCCTTATCTTTTTAGCTAATTTGTTGCTATTCTTAATTTCATTTTTAATATTTTTCTTTTTGCTTTTATTGATAATCTTTATAATTTTTTTATTGTCAATTGATATATAAAATATAGGCAATATGCTTAAAACATCTATTTCTATTGTTACTCTAAACTTCATTTTTTTTAATATTTCATTAATTATAATTTTTGAAATCTCGATATTTCCTTGACTTTTTAGCATTTTAATTTTTTTAATTTCATCTTCAAATTTTATAATCTCATTAATTTGTAACTTTTCTAATTTTATTTTTATGTTTGATATTAATAAAAAAAATAATAGTATTGTACATATAATTATAATATACAAAATTATATAAAAAAAAACTATCATTAATCCTCCTTTGAGTGATTAATATTAGTTTTTCCATAATATTTATGTTATATACATTTCGTATTTTTAATTTTCCCTTTTCTTTTTTGTAACTTTAATGTCACCAAATAATTCTTCTTGAATAGTATTTACTTTATTTCGTCTTGACAATTCAAGCAGACCAGAAAAAGCAGTAACAACTTCTTGTGGTTTGCATTTTTTTATTGAGAACAATTTATTAAAAATAAAGTTAGATTTTTTAATTAGTTCTCGAAACATAGTTTTAACGGTATCTCCAACAGAATAATTTTCAATAATAGCTATCTTTTCTATGTTTTTAGCATTTTTGTTTATTTTTGCGTCATTCTTTTTTATCAAATCATTATATATATTTGCAAGTATTCTAAAATCTCTATCAAATGCTAAAGGTTGTTTTGGAATTTCAATATTTTCAATTGTTCCATATAATACTTTGCTATTTTCTTCATATAATTCTTTAAATTTATTGCTAATTTCTTTATATTGCTTATATTCAATAATCCTTTGGATTAGGTCCTCCTCTGAGAGCATCTCCTCATCGTCTTCTTGTCGAGGTAAAAGTTTTTTAGACTTTATATATAACAAATTTGATGCCATTAATAAAAATTCACTAGTTACTTCTAAATCAATTTCTTGCATTTTGTGAATATAATCTATATATTGATCAGTTATTTCATTTACACTAATATCATATATATCCATTTTATTAATTTCTATTAAATGACATAGTAAATCAAGAGGTCCCTCAAAGTTCTCCGTTTTTATTTGGTATTTAGTTGTTTCAAGTGTAAAAATATTTTGCATTTTTTCTTCCTTCATTTTTAATAATAATACTTTGTTAATTGTTAAAAATAATTAATTATACGTAAAATGACAATCTTATTATCAGTAAAATAAATTAATTAAAATATTCCTAATATTTTATTATTTTTAAGAATCATTAATACTTTGTTAATACTTAATTTGTTTTTTTATTTTATATATCTACATTATCTGCTTTATTGTTTCGTTTCTATAACCTTTTTTCATCAAAAATAATTTCAAATCTTGCAATTCTAACTGACCTTGTTTTTTATATGCTATATTCTTAGCTGATTTTAACTCATATTCTTCGAGTATATCTTGATTTTTTGATATATAATCATCTATTTTATGAGAGTTAATTCCTCGTCTTAATAATTTATATTTAATTTCAGTTATTGAAAGATTATTTATTGCAATATATTCGTCAATGGCTCTTTCTATGTAATTGCTATCATCAATATATCCTATCTGTTTCAAATTTTCAATAACATTATCCAATAATTCTTTATCATAAACTTTTGAAAATTTATTTCGTATTTCATGCTCAGTTCTTTTTTTATAGCAAATATATTTTAAAACTTTTGTTTTAGCATTGTCAAATTCCTCAATGCCAATATAATCAATATTTACATTTTCTATATCATGTTCATTTTCTTTCACATTTAAATTAGAAATTGGATCTTCTATATTTGAATTATTAATACTCAAATTGCTAATATTTGAATTTGCTTTTTTATATGAAACTTTCAATTCTTTTATAAAAGAATCAGATGAATTAATGTTTGTTAATTCATCTTTATATTTGCAATTTTCTTTTAGCTTTTTAAGCATTTCATCGTCTAAAATTTTCATTATTCCTCATTAATAATTACTAATATATTTTATGTGATTTTCGCTTATATATAATAATTATTCTTCAATAATTAATACTTTTGAATTTCTTTTTAATTCTATTATATAGTAATATATGTATTATAATTATTCCTCTTCATTACTTTCATTTTCAAATGTTTCATCATCTTCTGGTTCAGTATCTTGTTCAGTGTCGACAACTTCATCACCTAGGCTCTTTTCAAATGCTTCATTGAAATTTTTTCTAATTTTTTCTTCAACTTCATCCATAACTTTAGGGTTATCTTCTAAGTACTTTTTAGCATTTTCCCTTCCTTGTCCAATTCTTTCTCCATTGTATCCAAACCATGCACCACTTTTATCAATAATTCCTAGATTAACACCTAAGTCAACTACATTGCCTGACTTAGATATTCCTTTTCCATATATTATGTCAAATTCAGCCTCTCTGAATGGTGGAGCAACTTTATTTTTTACTACTTTTACTCTAACCCTATTTCCTATAACTTCAGTATCTTGCTTTATGCTTTCTATTCTTCTTATATCAAGTCTTACAGAAGCATAAAATTTTAATGCTCTTCCTCCTGGAGTGGTTTCTGGATTTCCAAACATAATTCCTACTTTTTCTCTTAATTGGTTAATAAATACTATAACACTATTAGATTTATTTATTACTCCAGCTAGTTTACGTAATGCTTGTGACATTAATCTTGCTTGTAATCCAACATGAGCATCTCCCATATCTCCATCAATTTCTGCTTTAGGTGTAAGAGCAGCTACAGAATCTACTACTATAATATCAATAGCTCCGCTTCTTACTAAAGCTTCTGCTATTTCTAGTGCTTGCTCCCCAGTATCTGGTTGTGAAACTATTAAATTATCTATGTCAACTCCTAAGTGCTTTGCATATACTGGATCTAATGCATGCTCAGCATCTATAAATGCTGCTTCTCCACCTTTTTTTTGTGTTTCTGCAATCATATGCAATGCTAATGTAGTTTTTCCAGAAGATTCTGGTCCAAATACCTCTATTATTCTTCCCTTAGGAATTCCACCAATTCCTAATGCTATATCAAGACTTAAAGCACCTGTTGGGATTGCTTCTATATTCATTGCCTTAAACTCACCTAATTTCATTACTGAACCTTTTCCAAATTGTTTTTCAATTTGTCCCATTGCTGCTTCCAATGCTCTTGCCTTTTCCTCATTAATTTTAGTATTACTTGCTTTTTCTTTTTCCTTACTCATGATTTCCTCCTCTAAACGTTTGTTTGCTATCATTATATATCTAATTAAAATTATTTGTCAAGAGTTTTTCCAAACAAATTTTTGTTTTTTATTTTTACCTTTGTCTAAACCATTTTTCAAAATTATAATAAATATTAAAATTATTAGGAAGAAAATTCCCTCCAACATTTGCATTTAATATTAAAGTTCCCTTGTTTCTATATAAAGGTATATATGGGCAATCATTATTAACTATTTTTTGTAATTCTTGATACTTATCAAATGAGCCTAATATACTCATTGCATCATCATTAGAATAGTTTGCAATGTTGTTATTTCCATAAAAATAAGTTAAATCTGGATTAATTGAATTAGTTACTCCAGTTAAAATAATTTGATAATCTTTATTATTTAAATAGTCAGTATATTTGTCATTGTCTACTTGATTTATATTTATAATTATTCCTATATCTTTTAACTGTTGTTTAATTGAATTTGCAACTTTAATTCTATCTTCATTATCCTTGCTTACGCATAGAGATAAATTTAATTTTTTAATATATCCATCAATTGTTTTTTGCCATTTATTATTTGCATATACCCAACCTGCATTTTCTAATTCTTTTCTAGCATTATCTTGGCTATATGAAAGTAATCCATCTCCTACTGATGCGTGTGACCCATAGTCTAAAGGTCCTTGCGTTGTAATCTTTGAATCATTAAATACTGTTGATACTATTGTGTCTTTATTAATAGCATATTCGATTGCTCTTCTCACAGCTGAATCTTGCAATATTGTATCTTGACAGTTAAAACTTAAATAATCGTATTCTCTTCCTTTGTACTCTTTTTTGTTGTACCCCATTGTTCCTACATATTCAGAATAATTTGTCATATTCGTATTAACTATATCTATATTTCCTAATTTAAAGCTGTTAAATATTTCTCCAATTGCACTATATTTGTGAATTGTAATTGATTGCGTTTTAGGTGGGCTAGATTTAATATTGCGCCATCTGTCATTTCTTATTAATAATATATTTTCATTGTCTATACTTGCAATCTTATACATACCAGTTCCTATAGGTATCTTGCTTGAATTATTGAAATCTTCATTTGTATAATATGAATTTGATAATATTGGAAAGCTTAAATTATATTCAAAAAATCTTACTGGCTCAGACAAATGTATTATAATGGTTTCTGAATCTGGAGTATCTACACTAGTTACATACTTCACATTTCCAGAATAAGTTGAATCGTTTTCTTTTAATTTTTCTATTGTAAATGCAACATCTTTTGAAATAAGATTGCTCCCATCTTGCCATTTTACATTTGAATCTAATTTTATCATATAAGTTGTATCATCTTTTTGCTCACAAGATTTTGCAAGTGAATACTCTAATCTATAGTCTGATGTTACATTAATCAATGGATCAAATATTAAATTATCAAAATATAAAATTTCTTTATTTTTAGTTAAAATTGGATTCATTGTATCATAGTTGGTAATTCCTACTTTTAAATTTTCAACTATTGATATTGCAGATTCTTGCGTTGAATTTTCAATTTCATTTTCGTCAGATGACAATTCCTTGTTTTGATTATTTAAAATATACAATGCTCCACCAATCATTATGACTACAACAATAATAAATATGTACATAAAAATATTATTAGATTTCATATTTTTTCTCCTAGCCATTAATATATAATAAAAATATATATATTTCAAGATTTTAATTAAAAATAGCATAAATAAAATATTTACTAGCTACTTAAATATTTTATTTATGCCCCTATCTTTATTAAATTTTAATTACTTTATAATAAAATTATCTTGATTCTACAATAAGTTTAATTCCTGTTCTTTCTTCGCCTTCAACTTGAACGTCTGCAAATGCAGGAATACAAATTAGGTCAACTCCTGATGGTGCTACAAATCCTCTTGCGATTGCAACTGCCTTTACTGCTTGATTTAATGCTCCAGCTCCTATAGCTTGCATTTCTGCCTTATGCGTTTCCTTTACCATTCCTGCAATAGCTCCTGCTACTGAATTTGGGTTTGATTTTGATGAGATTTTTAAAACTTCCATTATTTCCTCCTATATTTTTTTATTTGTAATTACATACATATTTATAATACATTTAATAAATTTTGTCCAGTCTTTTTTGCTAAATAATGGAAAAAGTTTTTGACCATTTGTGACATATTTTGACAATAGCTATATATTTATTCTATATATTTTATTAACTTTATTTGTTAAATCATTTATTTCAAAAATAGCTCCATTTAACATACATTCGCCATCAGCTACTTTGTATCTTTCTGGTATTGATGTTATGAACCTTTTTAATGAAGCATTAATATCCATTCCTATTATAGATTTTATTGGTCCAGTCATTCCTATATCAGTTATGTAGCCAGTACCTTTTTCAAGTATATTTTCATCTGCTGTTTGTACATGAGTATGAGTTCCAAATATAGCAGAAACTCTTCCATCTAAATAATATCCCATTGCAATTTTTTCAGCGGTCGCTTCTGCATGGAAATCAACTACTGTAATATCAGCTTTGTTTTCTTTTAATATGTCATCTACTGTTGTAAATGGATTATCAGATTGAATTCCCATATCAGTTCTTCCTATAAGATTGATGACTAAAAACTTCTTGCCATTTTTTTCAATAATCGTATATCCTTTTCCTACAACTCCTTTTGAATAATTAGCCGGTCTTATTAATTTTGGATCATCTATAAATGAAAATATATCTTTCTTTCCCCATGTATGATTTCCCATGGTTATTACATCAATATTTAATTTACATAAATCGTTAAAATCTCTTGTAGTTATTCCCATTCCATCGGCTACGTTTTCAGCATTTACAATTGTAAAGTCAATGTTTTCCGCTGTTTGTAAATTTTCAAGATTCTTTTTTAATTTAATAAGACCACTTTCTCCTACTAAGTCGCCTACTGCTAATATTTTCATTCTTTATCTCCTTCTTAATTTTATCTAAGTTCATAATCTTATGATATCGTCTATCACTAATATATAAGTTAAAAATAATAATCTCTTGTACATTGCAAATATTATAATTATTATATTTTTATTTTTCTTTACTGCTATATCTTTTTCCTTCAAGAACTTTTGCAATAAATCCTACAATTTGGGTTGAATATTTTTTTGCTATTCCTTTATCTATCGCTTTGCTAGTAATAGTAACAGATGCTACAATTGCTGTTATTAAGAATTCTATATTAAAATTTAAGTTTAAACTCTGTACAATTTTTAAAGCTAATATTGCACTTATAGTACCACTCAATACCCCACAGATATCACCAATTACATCAGCACAGAAACTTGAAACTTGTGATGCTTTTCTAATTAACTTTATTGCTTTCTTTGCACCAGGTACTTTTTTAGTTGCCATTGCATGAAACTCATTTTCATCTGCTACTGTAACTGCCATAGCAATTGTATCGGTTATCGTTCCTATTGAAATTACAAATAATAATATTATTATTGCTGGAACAATCGTTATATTGTTTAAAGCAGTTGTAGAAATATATGAAAAAACTATTGATAATAAAAAAGATAAAAAGCAAACTTTAATGATCCATCTTTTTGAGTCACTTTTAATATTATCTTTTTGAGATTCTTTTAAATCATCATTAATATTATTTTTCAAATTATCATTGTTATTTGTTTTCTTCAAGCTATATTTGTGTTTAGCACTTTGGCAGTTTGTAGTTACTCCATTAAAATTCTTTTCAATTTTCTCTTTTTGCCCCATTTTTTCTCCTTTATACATATATTATCATTTTATTTTTTAACTATCAAGTATATTTGATAATAAAAATTCTTGAATATTCATTAAAAGTGATAGTGTCTTCATTAATTAAAAGTTTTTGGACATTTTTTCTCTTACTTGACAGTGTATATTCGCTAATAAAAACTTTTGAGATTACTTAACCTTATTTTTAATTTATATTTTGTCTTAATTTTCAAAAATTCTTTTTCAAAGAAATAAAAATAAAAAGATGTACACAATTAATATATTATTATACTTAATTGTGTACATCCAATATTTTAAATATATAATTTCAAATTTATAATCTTCATTAATAAATTTGAAGTATTTTAAAAGAATTTGCTGGTAAAACTCTACGTAAATTTTACGGTATAGGTCTAGTTGAATTTCTCTACTTTATACTAAACATTACTGCTTAGCTGTTTCCATTTAATAAAGTATTTAAAAATATAAATATTTTTTAAAGACCAGATTACCACTTAAATCCGTATCTTAATCCATAAAGTTTCTTACGTGTTTATGTTAATATCAGTAAACAGCCTAGAAGTTTTCCTTGGAATATTGTACCTAATATTAGTCTTTTTTGCAACAGTGATTTCATAACAAGTATAAAATATATTTGGCCAAAAATATACTTTATTTTTAAGTTAATCCCAAGACTATCACTCAAGACAGGCTAGCCTCTATACATCTTCGTATAGGAACAAATACGCGAAAGTAGGAAAATTAATATATATGCCGTTATATATTGTCCTAGATTCTTATCTCTCAGCCACACGCAAATTTGGGCAACTCGCGCACAACTAAAAAATTCTATGTCCGCCTTTTAGTGGATTTTTAGCCCCACTCTCATATTAAGCAATATTACTAGAATACTGCACCAACATTTTCATTATAGCATATTTAATTTAATTTGTCAAAATTTACAAGTTAAATTTTTATTTCAATTATATTTGTGAATTGTAAAAGTAAATGCAAGTTATTAAATAAGATATTACATTTAGTCTTACACAATATAGTTTGTGTAATATTAAATGCAA
>JBPOHA010000040.1:0-5654 GCA_052036095.1 Bacillota bacterium | reverse complement strand
TTTGTAAAATTGTAAATAAAATAAAAAAAATAATTAATGAAAGAAGAAATTAGCGTTCGGGAAACGTGAACTTTATTTACTCTATAAATATACATAGCAAGTTCCAAGAATGCTATACATAAATATTAGGTAAAGAGAAAGTTCACTGTGAGTTCCTGACGACTAATTTTTCTTGAATAATTATTTTTGTAATTTTTCACTAAATATTCATTTTTGTAAAATTTAAAATAAAATAAAAAAAATAATTTTTTCTAAGAAATCAATCATTTTCAAATTTTAATGTTCTTGTCATTAGAATTTTAGCTGCATCCTTTGCAGACAATCCATTATAAAGTACATCATAAGTAGCATTTACAATAGGCATCTCTACATCAAATTTTTGTGATAATTTTTTAGCAATTTCAATATTGTCTATACTTTCAATAGTCATACCAATTTCTTTTTTAGCATCTTCTATTGAAGCACCTTTTCCAATTAATCTACCTGCCCTTCTATTTCTGCTTTCATCACTCGAACAAGTTAATATTAAATCTCCCAAACCTGAAAGTCCATAAAATGTTGCTTTATCTCCTCCCATTTTTTCACCAAGTCTTGCAATTTCTGCAAGTCCCCTTGTAATTAATGCAGAAGATGCATTTGTTCCAAAATTAAGCTCTGCACATACTCCTGAGCAAAACGCTATAATATTCTTTAGAGATCCACCTACTTCAACACCTACTATATCTTTTGATTTGTATATTCTCATAGTTTCATTTGAAATCATTTTTGGAATATTTTCAAGTATATCATCATCTTTAGATGCTAATATAATTGCAGTTGGTATATGTTTTGCAACTTCTGTTGCATAGCTTGGACCTGATAAAGCAGCAATTCTTACATTAGGTAATTCTTGTTTAAATATTTCATCCAATGTTATTAAAGTATTATCTTCAAATCCCTTAGAACATATTACAATAGGGGTATTTCCTACATAATCTTTATAACTTTTAAATACTGTTCTTGTTGCTCTTGAAGGAGTTACATGAAATATACAATCAGCTCCTCCTACTACTTCTTTAATATCATTAGAACAATGTACATTTTTGTCAATTACTAAATTTGGAATAAATTTGCATTTATGTTCATTATTTATTAAATCTTTTTCTTCAGTAGTAAATGACCATATTTCTACTGTGTGTCCAATTTCTCCTAGATGATTTGCCAAAGCTACTCCCCAGCTTCCACTACCTATTATTGCTATTTTGCTCATACATGTTCTCCTCCACTATTATTAATTAAGTAAAGCGCAACATTTAGTATTTAAGTAAATGTGCGCTATTTTTTATCCTATTTTAATAATTATATTATAAAAAATTATTTATGTATCTAATTAAAATATTACTTTTTTGATTTTAAGTTACTATTAAAATTTAATTTATTCTCTGTTCCATTCGCAAGTTTCTTAATATTAGCTCTGTGATTAAATATTACAATCAATGCCAATATTATTCCAAATATTACATAGCTTCCAGTATTGCCTTGTACTATAAAGCTTTGTCCCATAAATATGCAAAGTATTGGGAATAAGATTGCTGCAGCAATTGAGCCAAGGGAAACAATTTTTGAAACTACCATTATAACTAAAGCGAATATTAAACAAATTAAACCAATCTTCCAATTTATTATTAGTAAAACTCCTAATGAAGTAGCAACTCCTTTTCCCCCTTTAAATTGAAAGAATACTGGATATGTATGTCCTATTATTACAAATATACCTGCAATTTGTACAAGTATTGCTTTTGTATTGTCATCTGCTTTTATTATTAATCCAATTAATATTGCAATACCTACTGCTATAACACCTTTTAAAGTATCACAAATAAGAGTTAATAGTGCTGGTTTCTTGCCTGCTACTCTTAAAACGTTAGTAGATCCTGCATTTCCACTACCTTTTTTTCTAACATCTACTCCTGCAAATTTTTTTGTAAATATTACTGAAAAACTTATACTTCCTAATAAATATGTGATAATTGCTACAATTATATATTCCATTTTTATTCTTCCTCCTTTTCTCTAACTAACATTTTAACTGGGGTTCCTACAAATCCAAACTCTTGACGTAATTTATTTACTAAATATCTTTCATAAGAGAAATGAAATAATTTTTTGCTATTAACAAATACTGCAAATGTTGGTGGTTTTGTGCTTACCTGCGTAATATAGAAAATCTTTAGTCTACGACCTTTATCTGTAGGTGGTTGAACCATTGCGACTGCTTCTGCTAGTAGTTCATTTAGTGTTGACGTTTTTACTCTTAGAGCATTATTACTAGCAACATTATTAATTAATGGAAATAATTTTTCAAGTCTTTGCCCAGTTTTTGCAGAAACAAATAATATTGGAGCATAAGCTAGGTATGATAATTTACTATAAATATCTTTAGTATATTTTTCAAGAGTGCCATTATCTTTTTCGTATGAATCCCATTTGTTTATTACTATTATTACACCTTTCCCAGATTCATGCGCTTCACCAGCTATTTTGGCATCTTGATCTGTTACCCCATCTAGTGCATCAATCATCAAAATGCAGACATCAGAGCGTTCAATTGCTAAACTTGTACGAAGAACACTATATTTTTCAATATTTTCTTCAACTTTGCTATGCCTTCTTAATCCAGCTGTGTCAATAAAAATATATTTTCCATCTTTATTTTCAAATTCCGTGTCAATTGCGTCTCTCGTCGTTCCTGCTATATCACTAACAATTAAACGATTTTCATTTAAAATTTTATTAATTAGTGATGACTTACCTACATTAGGTTTACCTATTACAGCAACCTTAATTCGGTCTTCACCATCTTCTTCATCATTATTTCTAATATTATCATATATAATATCAAGTACATCACCAATGCCCTTAGCATTTGCTGCAGATATTGGAAGAGGATCTCCTAATCCTAAATTATAAAATTCATAAATATTATGTTCAAACTTTTGAAAATCATCAACTTTATTGCATACCAGAATTATCTTCTTTTTAGCCTTTTTTAGCATTAAAGCAATTTCACTATCAATATTAGTAACTCCTGAAGTTACATCAGTCATAAATATTACTACATCTGCTAAATCAATTGCAATTTCAGCTTGAGTACGCATCTGTGAAAAAATAACATCTTGTGTTTTCTCTTCAATACCTCCAGTATCAATTAAAGTAAATGCTTTACCTCTCCAATTTGATTCACCATATATTCTATCTCTTGTTACTCCTGGAGTATCTTCAACAATTGATTTTCTTTCTCCTATTAAGTAATTGAAAAAAGTTGACTTTCCAACATTTGGTTTTCCAATTATTGCTACTATTGATTTTGACATATCTTATGTCCTTTCCTTTTTATTATCTATATATAATTTATACCATATTTAAATAATATTTGTTATATTAACAATACATCTATTTTACTATAAAATGCTATAAAATACAAGCTTTCATAATTTTATTTGTTTTTATTTTTAACATTTGTTATCATATTATGTAATAAATATCATACATTTATATTTTTTTCCTTTTTATTAAGATAAAATATTAAAAATAGTATTCCTAAAATTGAAATGGCATAACCTATTTTTTCAAATATGGTTCCTGTATATTTTACTGTTACTATTCCATCTTTAGCAATATTAACTGCTATAAAACCTTTATCAGACTCATACGTTTTTATTTCTTTGCCATTTAATTTTACAGAATAACCAGGATAATACAAATATGGTAATTCTATTGAAGCTTTATCAACACCAGAAATTTCAATTGTATCATTAAAATTATCTTTATTCTCACTTTTTATTGTTGCTTTACCACTTAATATATACGTTCTATTTTCCCTAGTTTCTATGTAACGAATATTATTAGAAGCATTTAATGGCAAATATTCTCTATTAATATAACAAGGCTCGACTTTCTCTACTGTCATATAATGTTCCTCATATTCCTTGTCATCTGTTAAATCATTTCCTTCAAAATGTTTGAAGCTTCTTAAACCTGCTAAAAATATAGATGCTATTAGCATAATAGCAACAAATATTTTGCCAACTATTTTAAAATTTTTTGCTAATATCATTGCATTTATTCCACAAACAACACTATCAAAGAATATGTAAAATCCAAGCATTCTCCATGGAAACTGAATTACTGTTAGAAGCTTTATCATATATACCCAAGGAAAATATCTCGTACACATAAATAATGAAATTATACTAAATATTATTGATAATAGATAAAAATTTTTATATTTCTTGTCAACTTTTTTGTAGCAAAAGATAGTAAATAATGATAATATCAAAGAAATAATTCCAATAGATAATACTAAACCTTGATTGTCTTCTTCATTTAATTCATTATCAAATAAATTTGCAATCGTAGCAGATTGTGAATAAGTAGCTCTGCCTGAAGTATTCATATGATCGTTATCATATATAGAATACTTAGCAAAAGTTTTGCATTCTAATAATGGAATTATATAAAAAGCTGAAACAGAAATTATTATCAATGAATCAATAATAATACTCTTTAAAAACTCTTTAGTACATATCTTTTCAAAATTATTTACTATATAGGCTAAAGCAAAAATAAAAGCATAAATAGTAGTAATAGTATGTGACAAAATCAATCCTATTGCTCCAAAGATTACTAGATAATTTTTCTTTTTATTATTTCTTTCAACTATTTCATATAATCCATTGAAAAATATAGGTATAAATATAAATGCAATATACTCTCCCATTGCATTTCTTGAATAAATATCAGTAAGTTTATAAGGAGCTGCTATATATAATACAGCTGCTATAAGTGAAGCAATTTTATTATTTGTAATTTTCTTTACGAATAAATACATAGCTATTCCAGAAAAAAATACTGATAAAGTAGTAACAATCTTTATTGCAGTAATTACTGAGCCAGCTATATATGCTATAATGATTGGAATATACGTTGTAATAGGGCCATAAAAAATATTAAGTGCGTACCCAAAACAATTCATATTTTTATAACTTAATAGTGGTGGGAAAACTCCATTTTCAATTGTTTCTTTAATGTAAAGGACTCTTCCTATATGAATTCTAAATTCATTGCATTTTGATAAATTCATAGTAAATATTGGAACTGATATAACAATTGTTGCAAATAATAAGATTAAGAATGGCCATAGTTTTTCAAAAAAATTATTTTTTTTCATTATATATCCTTTGTAAAAAATATTTCATATTTTTTTTAATTATTTAACTATTTGATTTTTAATATTTTTAACTTGATTTCCCGTATCATCCTTTAGTTCACTAAAATATTCAGCTGTTGCTTCAATTTCGTTTTTAAAAGAATTTCTATTTACTAATTTAATAACTATATCAAATAAACAAGCAATTAATAATACTAATAAAAGTACCTTTTTCCATATCTTTCCTGCCATAATAACTCCTTCTTTCTATTGTAAATATTATATTTAATTTAAGAGTTTTTGTCAATATAAAAGATTTAATTAAAATAAATTTTATGTTTCGTCAATTGAAAAAGTAAATGCAATTTAAAGATGAGATAGTTTCATTTAGTCTTTCACGTAGGTATAATGAAAGAGTTATTGCAATTTATGTTATAATATTTATAGTAAGTGCTTTTGGTAGAAA
>JBPOHA010000067.1:0-14081 GCA_052036095.1 Bacillota bacterium | reverse complement strand
CAAAATTTCTGAGTATTATTGCTTTTAATTAGCTAAGACATTATCACTTTTAATTAATTAAGACATTATCATAAATGAAACATAAATAAAAATATCTATCATAAAAAATATCTATCATAAAAAATACTGTCAAGTAAAAGGGAAAATGTCCCAAAAACTTTTAAAC
Source organism: Bacillota bacterium (assembly GCA_052036095.1). Taxonomy (GTDB): domain Bacteria; phylum Bacillota; class Clostridia; order TANB77; family CAG-508; genus CAG-793. The sequence continues at coordinate 13,915 of JBPOHA010000067.1, read as the reverse complement.
ATTAGCACTAAAATTTAGTGCTATTTTTTTATGCTGTTTGCCTATATGTTTGTCTTGACATATATTCATTGAAAGATTTTTCTCTCCATGGATGTAACATATTTGGTATTTTTCTTTTTGTTATTTTTACTTCTTTTACTTCATCAAAGTTTGCTGATACCTCCTCTCTAATTGGTATTTCTTCAAGTTCAAATAACTGGTTTTCTACAGATGCATATAATTTATTATCAAATGTTTTTATTACTATACATTTTGTACCTTTACCATAAAATATTGTATTTCCATCTTTATCTATTGTTTTATATGATTTATTATTATATTGAATTGAATGCCCTGAATTTATTATTCTATTGCTTAAAACTGATAATATTAAGTCGATTTTTTCTTCTTCTAGTTGATTTATGAAGACAGATTTGGTATTATTAATTGGAAGAGCAAATTGCTTATTAAATTCTATCAAGTATTTTGATATGAATTTATTCGCTTCTTCAACAGTGTGTATTCCATTCAATTCAAAAAGCTTGGGAAGACGATTTTGAAATGTTTGGAATACTCTTTCTATTCTAGCCTTAAATTCTGGTACACTGCTTGTTTCAATTTCAATTCCTAATTGTTTGCAAGCATATCCATATTGTGTTAATACATCATCTTCATCTGATGGTGAATTTTTTCTTTTATAAGCAAATACTGTTCTGTTGTCTGTCTTTATTTTGAGTGGTATTCCATATTTTAAAAGAAATTGTTTTGTTATATTATAATAACCATTAAGTGTTTCTTCCTTATCAAAATAAGCTCCAATAACTTGTCCTGTGGCATCATCTATAACTGCATGTAATGTTGTTTTAATTCCATCAAACCATCTGTGTAAACAACCATCCATTTGAATTTCTTCACCAAAATATTTGCTTCTTGGTTGTGTTGGGTGTGCAAATTCTAAAGACAATTGTTTTGATTTTATTTCTTCAACTTCTGACTTTTTCTTTGCTGATTGTTCTTTTATCTTTAATAACTCTTTAATTCTTCTCTTTGTAATTCTATGTGATCTGGGTGAAATTATATTTTCTTCATACATAATATTCATAATTGTTGGTAAAGAAATATTTATATTTTCATGTTCTAATAATAATTCCCTAAAAAATGTAAAATTACAGTCGAAGTACTTTGTTGTATATAATTCTATAACATTTTGTCTTAATTCATAAGAAATTTTATTTACTGGTATTTTATTTCTATTACCATGAACAAAAAATTCTTTCCCATATGCTTTATAACCTGCAATTAATCTATTTATTTGTCTTATGGATAAATCTAATTCTACTGCAACTCTTTTTTTATTTCCGTTTGTTTCAACTAAATTTTTTATTTTAATATATTTTTCATATTCATTCATTCTCAAATTTACCTTTCTCATGCAAACCTCCTAACCATTTAATTTTAATATGATTAAAAGATTTATGCAATTATCTTTTATAAATTTGGGACATTATTGCTTTTAATTACTTAAGACATTATCACTTTTAATTAATATGAATTTACTTAAAAGTCAATTTGTATTGACTTTTTTGTTAAAATCTGGTATAATAAAAAATGTTTCAAAATAAAAAAAAAACGGAGGAATTCTATTATGTATGTTGTTTTAAAGAAAGATGTCGTGCTCTTTCCACTTGAAAGTGGACAAGTGTACGAAGTGATTGAACTTAAAATCATTTCGGGGTTTTTGTACTACCAGCTCCATAACGTTAGGGGGCTTTTTGTGGCAGAGAATTTTGAAACGGCTTTCAAGGAGCCAGAAATATTTTTTTCACGGAAAGTTCCTATTCCAGGAACTTTCTTAGAAGGATATACCTTATATCTTTTCTGCGAAAAAGTAGAAAAAATAAAGATTTCCTTCGATGACAGAATTCAAACTGTCATCAACATTCCCTCCCGGGAATGTTTGTACATTGTTCAAATAGGGTTTAAGCCCTATTTGATTATGGTGATTTAGTTTTTTTCCTCCTAAGAGTTTTTCTCTTAGGAGGTTTTATTTTTACTCCATTAAAATTATATAAAAGTGAACCAAAATTATTAAACTTTTTCGTCTAATAATTTTGGTTCACTTCAATTTTTCATCTACCTTTTTATTAAGCTTTATTTTTCCAATAGTTTTTCCATAGTATACCATGCAAGTTCTGCACACTTTACTCTAGCTGGAAGATTTGAAATATTTTGAAGTGCTTGAGCATCTTCTATTTTTTCAAGTTCTTCTTTAGAAACCTCTTCCCTTTTAATCATTTTTATAAAGATTTTAATTAATTCTAATGCCTCTTCTTTTGTCTTTCCTTTTAGTAAATCAATCATTATTGAAGTAGATGCTTGAGATATTGCACATCCATGTCCTGTAAAGGCTAAATCAGCGATTTTGTCTCCATCCATTTTTATTTCTAAAGTTATGTCATCACCGCAACTTGGATTGTTTCCATGTTCGCTTGAGGTTGAACATTCTAATTTGTGTTTATTATATGTTGCTGTGCTTTGTTCCATAATTATGTCTGTATATATTGATTCTAATTCGTCCATTTTATCCTTTCTCCTTTTATTTTTAATTAATACTTTTATATTCTATTTTGCTTTATACTTTTATTACTATTGCATTTTTTAATTATCATTAGTCAACTTTTTATTGCACAAAATTAATTTATTTTATCCACTTTGCAAACATATCTCTTGTTTTAATTAATGCTTTTACTAATCTATCAATATCCTCTTTTGTATTGTATATATAGAGGCTTGCTCTGCAAGTAGAATCTAATTTCATATACCTTAAAAGTGGTTGCGCACAATGGTTTCCTGACCTTATGCATACTCCTTGACTATCTAGTATACTTGCTACATCATGTGGGTGAACTCCATTTACATTAAATGATATTACTCCAGCCCTCTTCTCTATATTCTTTGGTCCATACACTGTTATAAAGTCAAGTTTTGATAATTCTTCCATTGCATATTTTAATAAATCTTTTTCTATATTTTCTACATTATCCATTCCAACATTGTTTAAATAATCAATTGCTGAACTTAATCCAACTGCACCTTCAACATTTTGTGTGCCTGCTTCAAACTTAGTTGGCACTGGTGCAAATGTTGTATCTTGTTCGTATACATATTCTATCATATCACCACCAAATAAAAATGGATGCATATTTTCTAGTAAATCTTTTTTTCCATATAATACTCCAATTCCTAGAGGAGATAACATTTTATGTCCTGAAAATACTAAAAAATCAGCGTCTAAGTCTTGAACATCAACTTTCATATGAGGAACACTCTGTGATGCATCAACTATAACTATTGCGCCAACTTCATGTGCTTTTTTTATTATATCTTTTACAGGATTTATTGTTCCAAGTACATTTGATACTTGAGTAATTCCAACTATTTTTACACCTTTTACAATTTTGTTTTCTATTTCTTCTTGTGGAATTATTCCTTCATCATTAATATACATATATTCAAGTTTTGCTTCATTTTTCTTAGTTACATTTTGCCATGGTACTAAATTAGAATGATGTTCCATTATTGATATTAAAACAGTATCATCTTTTTTTATATTATTCATTCCATAGCTATATGCAATCAGGTTCAAACTCTCAGTTGCATTTCTTGTAAATACAATTTGCTCAGGAGTTTCAGCATTTATAAATTTAGCAACCTTAGCTCTTGCTTCATCATAGATTTGAGTTGCTTCAATGCTAAGTGAGTATGCTCCTCTATGAGGATTTGCATTAGAATTTTCATAGAAATCTTCTATTTTTTTTATAACTTGAATTGGTTTTTGAGTTGTGGCTCCACTATCCAAATAAGCTATATCTTTATTTTTGAATATTGGAAAATCTTCTCTTATCTCATAATTTGTCATATCTTCTCCTCTTTTCGTAGTTTTATTTATTATAGTTATTTTAATAAATAATATATTATACTGCTTTTATATTTTTCTAATATTTTCTTATTATTTAACTATAATTAATAATTCATAATATAATAAAATTAATTTTAATATATATATTCAAAATAAATCTTTAATTAATCAATCATTTTTATTATATCATTTTGTAAATCTTCATTTTTTATACTTCTTATTATTTCACTAAAATTAGCTTTTACTATTAATTTTTTAGCATCCTCATAAGAAATACCTTTGGTCATAATATAAAATAATTTATTTTCATCTATCTTGCCAGATGCAACTCCATGTTGTCCTTCAACATCTTCTTCATGGCAAAGAAGGACTGGTAGTGATTTTGATTTTGCATTGCTTGAAAGTAGTGTACAATTTTCATTTTCAAAACCTTTAGCTTTTTTAGCACCTTCTTTAAAATCTATTACACCCTTAAAGTTTTTCTTAGCATAATCATTGATTGCACCTTGCACATTTATGTCGCATTTTGTCTTTTCACCATAAGCCTCTATATTATAGTTTATGTCAATTATGTCATTATGTTTACCAAGATAAATCGTTTTTATATCATTTTCCGAAAAATTTCCTTCTAACTTTGAATAATAATTTGAAATTTTATTTTGTCCACCAAATTCTACTAATGTATGCTCAACTTTTGCATTTTCTTTCAAATTGTTTTCAACTGAAATAAAACTATCAGAATTTTCATCTAGCATATTTGCTATTGTTATTGAGCATTTTGAATTTTTATCCGCTTCTGTTATTTGCTTTAAATTATGAAAATATCTTTGAGTATTTTTCTTAACACTTTGCTTGCAAATATCTGATTTATAGCAATCATTATTGCAATAATCTGAACTAGAATATTTTAATATAAAATCAGCTTTAGCATTTTCTTTTAAAACTATTTTTATTTGATCAACTAATACTGAATTGTCTTCATCCATATCAAAATTGATTAATATTGGATTATCAATCTTTACGTTTTCTGGAACTACCATTGTTAGTGTATAGTTTTTATTTATATCAATCCCTATTTTTGAATTTATTTTGTTTGATAATACCATTCCCATATTCATATCGCTAAGTTCAACTTTATCAATATCTTCAGACATTATCATAACATTTGTAAACTCTTTAACAGTTGGCAAATCTATATCTAGTTTAATATCATTTATTCCAAAATTATTAGCAGTTCTTACTGGTGTTTTATTTAATATGTAGCTTTCCATCAAAATTATCCTTTCAATTTTTATACTGTTTATCAATTATTCTTTTATTTCAATTGCTATATTTGCATAAATTTATATAATATATATTTCAATTTTACTAATTATATTTTTCAATTTATCTTTATTTTTTATCCTATACTTCCCTCTAATTCAAGGTTAATTAAGTTATTCATTTCAACAGCATATTCTAGTGGCAATGCCTTTGATATAGGATCAGCAAATCCTCTTACAATCATAGCTCTTGCTTCCTTTTCTGATATTCCTCTAGTCATTAAATAGAATATCGCCTCATCTGATATTTTTCCTATTTTTGCCTCATGTGAAAATTCAACTTCATCTGTTTCAATATCAGATACTGGTATTGTGTCTGAACGTGACTTGCTATCTAACATAAGCGATTCACAAGACACCGTTACTTTAGAATCATTTGCAATAGGTCTTACTCGTACATCACTTCTAAATGTACATATTCCACCATCTTTTGATATTGATTTTGAATTTACTACTGATGATGTATTTGGTGCATTATGCACAATTTTTAAACCTGTATCAAGATTTTGTCCATGACCTGCAAATGAAATTCCTGTAAATTCACATTTTGCATTTTCTCCATTTAATATGCTCATTGGATATAACATTGAAATTTTAGATCCAAAGGATCCAGTTACCCATTCAATCTTTCCATTTTTTCCAACTACAACTTTTTTGGTATTTAAATTCATCATATTTTTAGACCAATTTTCTATTGTTGAATATCTTAAAAAGCTATTATCTTTTACAAAAAGTTCTACACATCCAGCATGTAAATTAATCTCATTATATTTTGGTGCAGAGCAACCTTCTATAAATTGTAATGAAGAATCTTCATCAACAATTATTAAAGTATGTTCAAATTGGCCAGCTCCAGGTGCATTTAATCTAAAATAAGATTGAAGTGGAATGTCCACTTTTACTCCTTTAGGAACATATACAAATGATCCTCCAGACCATACTGCATAGTGAAGTGCTATAAACTTATGATCAGTTATTGGTACACATTTAGTAAAATATTCTTTTACTAAATCAGGATATTCTTTTACAGCTGTATCAAAATCCGTATAAATTACTCCTTGCTTTACAAGTTCGTCCTTTATACTATGATAAACTATTTCAGAATCATATTGAGCTCCTACTCCTGCAAGAGATGTTTTTTCAGCATCAGGTATTCCTAACTTATCAAAAGTATTTTTTATATCATCCGGTACATCTTCCCAATTCTTTTTCATATCTGTCTTTGGCTTTACATATGTTGCAATTTTACTCATATCAAGTTCTGATAAATCTGGTCCCCAAGTTGGCATTGGTAATTTATCATAAACTTCTAATGCCTTAAGACGCAAGTCAAGCATCCATTGTGGCTCTTGTTTTTTAGAAGAAATCTCTTTGATTACTTCTGGAGTCAAGCCAATAGTCTTATAACTATATTCATCTTTATTTTTTATATTGTATATATTGTCATCATATTCTTCAATTTTTGTTTTCAAAATAAATTCCTTCCTAAATTTCTAATTTATTTCTTTATAATTTTATGTTTTATATCGTTTACATTTATTATATTAATAATTTAATTACATATATTTCATTAATTAATTAATTTTAGATTTCACTTCACAATCTAAATACTTTTTATACAATTTATTTAATATATTTTGCATAGCCTTCATCTTCGATTTGTTCAGCTAAATCACCAGTATCAGTTTTTACAATCTTTCCATCAACTAATACATGTACAAAATCAACATGTAAATTATTTAAGATCTTTGTTCCATGTGTAATTATCAATACTGCATTATCATCATTTTTATACATATTTATTCCTTTAGAAACAGTTCTAATCGCATCAACATCAAGTCCAGAATCAGTTTCATCAAGAATTGCTAACTTTGGATTTAACGTTAGCATTTGCAAAATTTCATCTTTCTTCTTTTCTCCACCAGAAAATCCTACATTTAAATCTCTTGTACTATATGATGGTTTCATATCAAGTTTTTCCATATTCTCTTCAAGCTCTTTTTTAAAAGCAAAAATTTTAACAGGTTCTCCGGTTTTTGCAATTTTAGCTGCTTTTAAAAAGTTAGTAACAGAAATTCCTGGTACTTCTTCTGGAGTTTGAAAAGACATAAAAATTCCCCTTCTAGCTCTCTCATCAGTAGTTAAAGAATTTATATTTTCTCCTTCAAAATCAATTTCACCACTAGTTATTTTATATTGAGGATTATTTAATATAATATTTGCAAGAGTTGATTTTCCTGCTCCATTTGGTCCCATTATTACATGAACCTCACCTTTATTAACTTTTAAATTAAGTCCCTTTAATATTTGCTTTTCTCCTGCATTTACATGTAAATCCTTTATATTTAATAATTCCATAATTAATTCTTTCACATATTATTTGGTGTAAATTATTTCTATAACATATTTTTGTTATAGAATATTTTTTATATGCAAAATCTCCTTTCAACTTTTCAAATCTAAAAATATCAAAATATTTAGTTTTTAATTATTAAAATCGCAAAATATTTATTTTAAAATCTTTAAATCCAACTTTATTATTGTATATTATTCTAATAAAAACATTTCAAACTTTTTGAAATGTTAGAATTGTCTAACATTTTATATGATACCATTTTATAGACTATTTGTCAATAATTTTATACAAACCTCCTAACCATTTAATTTTAATATTTTCAAAATGTTTATACAATCACATTTTATAAATTTTTGGCATTATAATCTTTAATTAATTAAGACATTATAACTTTTAATTAATATTTTAATTAATATTTTTTAATATTTACTAGACATTTTGTCCCAATTATGCTAATATTATGTAGTAGAAAAATTTGAATGATTAAATATAAAAATTTAATACTCTTATATTTTTTAATTTATTAAAGTATGATATTTTCTATGCAGATGTGCTGAAACTGGTAGACGGAGCAGACTCAAAATCTGCCGCAAGAAATTGCATGTGGGTTCGATTCCCACCATCTGCACCAATGATAAAAAAATGACTAGCATCTAAATGCTAGTCATTTTTTCTTTTTTGCTTTCTATAAATTCTTTATAACTTATATCTTCTTTTTTGTATTCTTTTGGTTTTAATCCGACCCTATTCTTCATATACCATAATATTAAAATCATTAACACTGTAGTAGCCGTTCCAAAAATTATTAATGCATATTTTATATTATTGCTTGCTATTATTGATGAAGCAATTATTCCTATTATACAATTTGCAATATTAGTTACAAGAGTATATGCAGAATATATTTTATTTACAATCTTCTTTCCAGAGAAATTAGAAATATATTTTTTTATTAATACATAAAATAATCCTGTATCAATATATCTTATTGAATATGTTAACACAATAACTGTTACTATAACTATATAAGGTAATGTTGTTACTGATATTAAACCTGCAATAAGACAAGCTATCATATAACTTAATCCTATTATTGTTAGAGTTTTATTTTTATATTTGTTGTGGAATTTTTGTTGTTTTTTAGCTGATATTCCTGTTATTACTTGCATGCTTGCATAGATAATACCTATTGCAATAGATGATAAATTAATATCATCCATTAAATTCATTTCATAGCTTGACATTACTATCATTGTTCCATACATTAATGAACCAAATAAAAATAATGCGCGTAATCTTTTTGAAGTAAATATAAATTCAAAGCTATTTTTTAAACCACCATAGTATTCTTTAGAAACATTAGATAAATTATCAATATTTTCATTTTCTTTTGGTTCTTCAATTTCATTAAATAAGCAAGCAATTCTTGCTGATATTAATAATACTATTATTAATAAAGTCATTGGCAAATAGCAATTTATACTATACAAAAATCCTGATATTACTGCTGTTAATGCTGATAAGTAATAAAAATTTCCTAATCCTTTTCCATATATTTTTGATAATGTGTTATTTTTATTTTCTCCTTCTGGTATAGAATTTGCAAGCAATCCATCTTCTGCTAATTCTTTTAAAGAATAGCCTATTGCCAAAAGTAAATATGATAATAATAAAGTATAAAAGTTTATGCATAGCATTATTGTTAAAATTGATAATGCTATAATTATGTCTGAATATATAATTGACTTTTTTTGTCCTATCTTTTCCATAATTATTGTCACTGGAATTTGCAAAACTACTTTAAATATTCCATACAATGCTGTTCCCAATACAATATATTGCATTGAAATATTTTTTACTTGCATCAAAAATAATATCTTTATGCTATAGTAAAACAATAAATCAGCTGTTAACATCTTATGTAATGAATATATTTTCATATTTTGTTTTCTCAATTTAGATACTTTAATTTCTTCTTTATTCATTTGTTCCTCTTCTATTATTTTTAACTTTATTAATTATATCATAACATAAATACTAAAAAAAAGTAAAGTTTTTTATTAAAAATAGTAAATCGAGATATTTTATGTTATAATTATTTTAAATTAATTTTTATATGTTGAGGTCAATAGGTTTTTCCTCTTATAAAGCCTAAATAAAAATATAAGGAAGTATATGTATGAATGAATTAGTAAGTGTTATTGTAACTATTTATAATAATGAAAAAACTTTGCGTAATTGCATATTATCGATTATTGGACAGACTTATAGAAATATGGAAATTATCTTAGTAGATGATGGTTCAATGGATGGTTCTTCAAAAATATGTGATGAACTTTTAATTTCGAATTCTAAGATGAAAGTTTCGCATCAATTACATTCTGGAATAGCCAGTGCTAGAAATGCTGGTTTAACACTTGCTAGTGGTAAATACGTAACTTTTGTAAATGGCTCTGATACTCTAAAAAAAGATATGATTGAGCATCTTCAATCAATGATGAATGATTATATGGTTGAAATTGCTATAGCTAAAACAGATATTGAAAATATAAAAAATATAGATTCAAAAATTAAAATTTCAAATAATCCTAGTAATAATATGGAAAGCATAGTTAAATTAAATAATCTTCCTAATATTCTAACTTTGAGTGTTGAAGATACTTTACGTCAATTATTAATTGCAAAATTAATATCAAATACCCCTTGTGGAAAATTATTTAATAGAAATTTATTTAATAAAGTAAAATTTGCAGAGGGTGAATCTGAAACTCTTTATAAATTAGTTGAGGAAAGTTCCAAAATAGCATTTTTAAATTATCCTTTATATAATATGAGTGTAAAAGAAAACTTTTCCTTTAATTCTCTAGTTAATAAAGATTTGCGTTTAATGAAAACATATCCAGAACTTGCAATATTTTGTAAATGCAATATTGTTCGTTCTATTCAAAATGAATTTTTTGATGCTTATACGAATAACAGACCTGTTATTGATGAAGAAAAAATTTATGATATGTTTATCAAATTAGTTGACAATGATGGAGATGAAATTGCTTCTTTCTTTGAAAATATAAGAAAGGCTCATATGTATTTGCTTGCTAATAGTAAAAGTAATTATAAGATACTTTGTCCAGTTTTGCCAGATATTACTGAAATGGATATTTAATACTATAACAAATACAACTTATTATTATTTTAAATACCTTGTATGATTTTTACATGATATAAATTTTCTATTTTTTATAATAAATAATGTAATCAGAATCATCACAATTCATAACAATTTCGTATTCTGTTTTTACATTATTTATTTTTTTATTTTCCAATATATTATTATTATTTTGTGAGATATCTTTATTATCATTACTTTTTGAATTTTTTTCATTCATGTTATTTACATTTGAATTATTAATTACTGTCTTTTTATTTTTTAAATTATCTCCCTTATCTTCTTCACTATCAATCATGCTATTTATCAGTTCATCAATTATATTAATATTATTGTCTGATCCATCATCATAACTGTCTGTAATCAAATTATATCCCTCTATTTCTTTTAATTTTATTTTTACTTTGCTTTCTTTTTCGCCAGTTACCTTTTCTTGATATAAGATTTGGTCATTATCAATATCTACATACTTAATATTTATCGTACATTGATTTTTTTCATTTTTATTATCATCTTCTTTTTTCTTTTGCTCTTCAGTGTTTTCTTTAGAATTTTCTTGATTGATGCTATTTTGTTCTTCTTTATTTTTTTCAACATTTTTCGTATAATAGATTTTTAATTCGTGTTCTCCTGCAAGCATTTTTTCAGATATAGCTCCACTCTCATAAGTATAACCGGAAATTATTTTTTCATTAATTGTTATAAGCTTTCCTTCATAGCCTTCTATTACATCCATTGAGGTTATTTCATTACCATTACCTCTATCAATATATTTTATGTTTATTTTAGAAATTTTAGCATACTTATATTGTATATTAATTTTTTCTAATTTTAATTTGCCTTTCTTTTCTCCTTCTACTGACACTAGTGTATAATCTTTTATTTGTTTATCTAAATTTTCTACATTGTATGTTTCATTTATTTCTCCATAAATTTTTTCAGGAACAGATATCATTTTTTTATTATTTATGTCTAAATATTCAATATAAACTCCATTTGAAATTTTTTTCTTTGTATCAGATGTATTATTTTGTAATTCTGCTTGTAATTGATTTTGTATTAAGCTTTGATTTGAACTTGTATCCAAATTTTTACCTACAGTTGTGTTATCTAAATCTTGATTATTATTATTCAAGGCTTTATTTTTAATTTCATTATCATAAAATTCATTTTCATTTAATTCATCATTAAATATAAAATTTTCATTTGATGTACAATTTGATATTAAATCTTCTCTTGCTTTATTATATTCATTTATTTTTTCTTGTTGCAATTCTTCATTTGATTTTTTGATCATATAATTTTGAATTTCACTTTTCTTAGTTTCAGTTTTGACATTTAACTTTATAATTGTATATATAATTATAAAAAATACTGATATTATTATAATTAATAATTTAAATTTTGATTTTATTTTTGATAATTGTTTCATACTTACAATTCCCTTTCATAATTTGCTTTATATTTCAAATATGTCATATAATATTTTTAATTTTCTACTTTCTAATAATATCTTATTATTTAATTAACAAACTACTATCTTTTTTTTATTAACTAAAATATTATTTTCTAGTTATACTAGTTTTATTATATATTTTTTTTATTAAAAATTTCCTTTCATACAAAGCTTATGAATGATTCTTATTTGGATAAAATATCTGAAATGATATTGTAAGAATTAAACATTAATTGGATTAAAATTATAATTGTTATATTTCCAAATTATGGTTATATAATATATTTTATTTTTTCAAATGTCAATAGATTCTTGCTATAAATCGTTCGTCAAATTTCGCCATTTTTCGCCATCATACAATTTTATAAATGTTTACTTTTATTTAAATATGTTTTAAAAATTATTTTATAAAAATTTTTCTATAAAAAATAAACTTAATTGCTTATATAAAAATATATTTTTTCATTATTAATATAATTTTCTATTATAAAAAGATGAGCCTAAATTATTAAACTTTCAGTCTAATAATTTAAGCTCACTTAAAATTGTAATTCAATTTTATAAATATTTATTTTTGTTTAAATATGTTTTTAAAAATTATTCTGTTATCCACTTGATTAAATTCAAATTCATTGGATCTAATATCATATCATTTTTTGGTACTACTCTAAAAGTATAACCATAATCTCCACCAGTTTTTAATTCTATCTTGCTAGAGAATTTGTATACTCCTTTTTCTTCTCCTTCTAATGTCATATCTGTTATTTGTATATCATCTACAACACCTTTATCAGTTATCTTTCCATAATATACTTGTAGATTTATACTTTCAATTTTTATTAAATCATTTGGTAATTTGACATTACATTTTACAGTAATTTTATTTCCTGCATCAACAGTAATATCATTATAATTTGATTTATCCTGTGTTATATCAATACTGTCAAAATTGTTAGAAATGTTCTTCTTCCATTCATTCCAAGTATTTACTGTATCTAAATCGCGATAATATTTTTTATTTAAATTGCATAATGGTATATAAACATTATTTGTGTAATCTTGTAGCATTCTTGCTGTACTATATCTTCCAGCATTTGAAGAAATACAATTTTTCATCATCTTTAACCATTGCTCTGAATAACCTTTTTCATTCTTAGCATAATACATTGGAATTATTTTGTTTTCTAATGTATCGTACATGCTTTTGCAATCTGCATCATCTTGTTCTTCATAACTTTGATATTTTGCATTTGAGCCTATTGTCCAACCATTTTTTGAATTGTAGCCTTCAGCCCACCAACCATCTAATACACTAAAATTAATTACGCCATTTACTGCTGCCTTTTGTCCACTTGTCCCTGAAGCTTCTAATGGCCTTCTTGGATTATTAAGCCATACATCAACTCCTGATACAAGATATCTTGACATTCCTATATTATAATTTTCTAATATAAATACTTTTCCTTTGAATTGAGGCTTTAGAGATAATTCATGAATAAATCTAATTAACCCTTTCCCTTCTTCATCCTTTGGATGTGCTTTACCAGCAAATATTATTTGAACTGGCATATTTTTTTCATTAAATATTTTTGTTATTCTCTCTAAATCCCTAAAAATCAATGTGGCTCTTTTATAAGTAGCAAATCTTCTTGCAAATCCAATTGTTAATACATTTGGATCAAGATTCCCAACCATTTTGTCTATATCTTCATATGAG
>JBPOHA010000076.1:0-6263 GCA_052036095.1 Bacillota bacterium | reverse complement strand
TCCTATTTGTCTTAGTTCAATTCTTGTTCTATATATTGATGCTAAATCTTTTACCAATTCTCTGAAATCAATCCTTCCTTCTGCTGTAAAATAAAATATTAATTTAGATCTATCAAATAAATATCTTGCTTCAACTAAATTCATTTGAAGCTTATGATCTTGTATTGCCTTTTTGCAAGTTTCAAAAGCTTTTTTATTATCTTTTTCATTTTCTTCTTGTTTCTTTATGTCTTCTGGTGAAGCTTTTTTTATTATTTTCTTTAATGGCGTTTTTAATTGACTTTCATCTATTTCTCTTTTATTTATTACTACTGTTCCAAATTCAGGTCCCATAGCAGTTTCTACTATTACATTGTCTCTCATTTGAAGTTCATACTTATCTGGATCAAAGAAATATATTTTTCCTGGTACCCTAAATCTTATTCCAACTATAGTTTTCATTATTTATATAATTTCCTTTCATAAGGTATAGATTTTATTTAATATGTCATTAAATATTAAGATATATCTTAGCTTTATTGCTTTATTTTCATTGTTTTATTTTTTATTGCTTTATTTTCATTGTTTTATTTTTATCTCTTTATTACTTTGCTTTATTGCTTTATCTCATTTATTCTTCCTAATTTCATTATCAAATCATCGATACACATTTCATAATTATTATTTGCTAGAATTTTTTTCTTAGTATTTTCGATTATTTTCACTGCTTTTGAATTTCTCTTTTGCAAGTATAACATATTTAAATAATCCAATAAATCCATTATATCATCTTTTGATGTATAAAGTAAATCTGAATCATTAAAAATATCTATCATTTTCCCTTTTTCAATTGTTTCTACTATTTTTTCAAGTTCCTTATACTCTTTATATTTTTTTTCAATATTATCTATTTTTTCAAGGCTTCCCTCTAATATCTGAGATATATTAGCATCTTTCATATTATAATTAGTGCTTGTATAATTCTTTTCTAAATATTGCTTTAATTCTTCATTTGTAAGTTCATTAAATTTTACAATAACGCATCTTGATTTAATAGTTTCTAACATCATATTTTCATTTGCTACAATTAGTATAATCATTGCATATTCTGGTGGTTCTTCTAAAGTTTTTAATAAGC
Source organism: Bacillota bacterium (assembly GCA_052036095.1). Lineage (GTDB taxonomy): Bacteria > Bacillota > Clostridia > TANB77 > CAG-508 > CAG-793. The sequence goes on along the minus strand of JBPOHA010000076.1, from coordinate 5,146 downwards.
AATTTTGGCTCTCTTCGGTCATCGAATCTGCATTGTCTATTACATATATTTTTCTTGCACATTGAACTGGCTTTTCTGCTATGTCTTCTTGTAAGTCACGCACCTGTAAGATTTTTATGCTATTTCCATCTGGAATGATTTCTTTATAATCTTGAATAGAAGTCATATCTTTTTCTCTATTTGCTTCACTCAACATTACATTTCTAGCAAATTCTCTTGCGAATAATTTTTTTCCAATTCCAGATTTTCCAACGAACATATAACTGTGAGAAACATTACCTTTTTTTATTGCTACTGTCAAAAACTCTTTTGTTTTAGAATTTCCTACTATATTCTCGAACAATTTAACCTCCATTTTAGTGCTTTTATTTCTATTTTTATCATATAAAATATTATTAACATTTACTTTAACTTCGTTTTAATTATTTTGTCAACTGCTTATAGCCTATAATTTATAGTTATATTTCTATTTTACTTTTCCAAATTTATTTAATGGCCAAAATCTAATTACAACTTTGCTTTCAATTTTTTCTAATGGTATGCATCCAAATTCTCTGCAATCCATTGAACTAGTTCTATTATCTCCCATAGCAAACACACATTTTTCTGGTACTATAAAATCATAAAATTGACCTGTTGCCTTTGTTTTAACACTAGAATCTAAATAGTCTTCTTGTAATTGTGTCCCATCTATGTAAACTTTGTCATCTTTTATTTGTACGTGCTCTCCAGGTAAAGCTATTGTTCTTTTTATATAACTAGTTTTTCCAATTTCTAATACATAATATACAAATTTTCCCCACAAACTTGTAGGTCCATTTTCATATTTTGCGATAGGATTAGTTAAATCTGCTTCACCCACTGCATATCTGCTTTTAGATGGAGCTTCAAATGTAATTATCTCTCCTCTTTTAGGCATTGTCTTTGTAGTCCTTGCCAATCTATTTAATATTAATCTATCATTTTGTTGTAATGTTGGATACATTGAAACCATGTTTACAACTGTTGGAGTCCCTATAAAATATTTAATTAGCAATGCTATTACAACGGCAATTACTATACAATATATCCATTCAATTATATTTTTTAATCTACTATTCATTGTATTCCTTTCTCTTTGTCTCTTTTAAAATATATAAATCATATTTTAACGTAATTCGAAATTGTATAATTTAATTAAAAAATATATGATATTTATTTAATAATAATACAATATTTCTTTACTTTTTGATAAATTTCTTTCTAAAACTTTAATATAGCTAGTTTTCCATATACTAGTGTGCTACTGGTATACGAATTACTACTTCAGTACCTTTTCCAACTTGGCTATTTATATTAATGCTTCCATTGTTTTGTTCAACAATCTCTTTAGCTATTGAAAGTCCAAGTCCAGTTCCACCCATTTTTCTAGTTCTAGCTTTATCTACTCTATAAAATCTTTCAAATACTTTATCTAAGTCTTCCTTTGGTATTCCTATTCCTGTATCTTTAATCTTTACATAAGCATCACTGTGTACAAATCCTACATATACATCTATCTTTCCACCATCTGGCGTATATTTTACGCTATTACTAATTATATTGAGTATTACTCTTTCTATTCCATCTTTATTAGCATGTACTGGTGGTACATCTGCAGTAACAAAGCATTGTGCTGACAAATTTTTCTTTTTAATCTCAATATCAAATTTTTCTTTGCAACTTTTAGTTAATTCACCTAAGTCAAAGTCTGTACTTTCAGCTTTATTTCTCTTATTGTCATATCTTGATAAAGTTAATAAATCTTGTACTAACTGCTCCATACGATTTGCATTATCATTAATTATTCCTAAAAAATGTGTTCTCGTTTCTTTATCACAATCATCTTCTAGTAAAGTTTCTGAAAAACCTTTTATTGATGTTAAAGGAGTTTTTAATTCATGAGATACATCAGCGACAAACTCTTTTCTCATATTGTCAAGTCTTACATGCTCTGTAATATCTTGCATTACAACCATAAGTCCTGTTGGTCTATTTATTTCATCCTTGAATGGTACAAAGAATAAACTTAAAGATCCTTGCTCAGTTTCAATCTTCTTTTCTGATGATGTCCATGTATCTAGATATATTATTTTTTCCATATTTATATCTTCATATTTTGAAAAAATTTTTTCAAAATTGTTTGAAGATTCTTTTAAATTTAACATACTTATCGCAGCTGGATTTATGTATGATACTTTTCCATTCATATCAAATGAAATAACTCCATCTGTCATGTGTGTTAATATCGTATCAGTTTGTCTTTTTTGATCATTTGCATCCTTTAAACTCTTTCTAAGATTATTTACTAATTCTGCAATCTCATCATTATCATCTGATACATTTTCTAATTCTTTGTAGTTAACTGCACTTTTTAGCATCTTTGACATTGGCTCTATTATCTTCTTCTTTGTAAAAATAGCCATTGCAATACATATTAGAGTAAAAATTGCAAATGTTATATATATAACGTTTTGGGCTAAAAATGGATTTACATGTCCATATTCTATGAAAATAATACTCAATGCAGAAATCATTATTATTCCTATTATAAAAAATGCTAGTATTAATTTATATTGATAGTTTTTCATTTTTAATGCTTTTTATTATAATCACATTAACTGCAATTATAATCCTTCCTATACGAAAAATAGCACTTATTCTTCAGATAATTCTTACTTAAATGCTATTTATCATATTAATTATTTATTAGCTAAATAGTATCCTACTCCCCTTTTTGTAATTAATATTTTTGGATTTGCTGTATTTCTTTCTATTTTTTCTCTAATTCTTCTTACAGTAACATCGACTGTTCTAATATCACCATAATATTCATAGCCCCATACTTTTTCAAGTAAGGTTTCCCTCGTTACTATTTGTCCTGGCTTTTGAGCTAAGAATTTAAGAACTTCAAATTCTCTCCTGGTTAAATCGTTAACTACTTGTCCTCGTACATTAACTTCAAATTTATCTAAATCTAGCATTAAACTTCCGACTGTAACTTTATTTCCTTTTCCAAAATTATTATTACTATCTTGTTCTATTTTTCTGAGATTAGCTTTTACCCTCGCTATTAGTTCCCTTGTACTAAAAGGCTTCGTAATATAGTCATCTGCCCCAATTTCAAGTCCAAGGATTTTGTCAATCTCTTCTCCTCTTGCTGAAAGCATTATTACTGGAATATTAACTTGCTCTTGTCTTATCTTTCTGCATACTGTAAGACCATCCATCTTAGGCAACATTACATCTAATAAAACTAAATCTGGCTTTTCACTTATAACTTTGTTAAACCCTTCTTCACCATCATTTGCTGAAATGAAGCTATAGCCTTCTTTTTCCAAATTAAATTTTAATAAATCAATTATTGAACTCTCATCATCTACGGCTAAAATTTTTTTCTTATTTTCTTCATATGTTTCATTTTCTACATTTTCCATAAATCTTTTCACCATAGTTAAACCCTTCTTTAATTTGTATTTACTATATCATACGACGTAAAATTTAGCAATAGATTTGCAATAAAAAATCTGCGACAATAATCTTTATTTATTGTCGCAGGCTCTTATTATATAACATCCTTGTAAATACACAGTATTTATAAATTAATTATATAATATCTTGATTTTTTCAGATATTAGCGTATCTCCATTTGTTATCTTATTTATTTTCATTTCTAAATTTAATTTATTGTATCCATGTTACTTTCACTATTAATTCCATTTGAAGGGGTTATAATTGTTCCAGCTGGTAATATTACTACTGGGCGTAAATATGAGCTCATACCACCTGCTATAAAACTATTTGTTAGATAATTATGAACCGCTAATAAATGTATGTCTTTAGTTTCTCCGTTCTAGAATACCTTCCTCTCCTATTAGTGTATCTTGATCATAATTTGCTATCCAAAATTGAGCATTTGATATAATTCTAGTAATTAATGCTTCTAATTTAATTGATTCATATGTTGCACTACCACCCTGAGAAATTTTGTATGCCAACGTGTCTGCAAAATTGTCATCAACAATATTATGTGTTGTACAAAAATCTGCAAGTTCCAGATTTTTAGCATTAAACCTGCTATTTCCATATAAAGAATTGCATGCATACCCTAATGTTCCATCTATTATCCCTAAATCATATCGTAAAGTTATATAATTAGATGTTGCTTTATCGCTTACTAATAACGTAGTTCCATCTTCTGCTATTTTTAATATTATCCATTTTATAGAGGTGTCTTTTGTTAGAGTAGTATCTTTGAGCACATAATAATCTGTAGCACTAATACTAATAGATTGTGTTGTATTAGGAATATAATTTACATAGTCACCAACCTTCACAGTATTTGAATAAATTATCCAATTATCTCCATCTTTATGAATCATACTTTTGTTTACCGTTATTATTGGTTTAAACCTAAAAGATTCATTTACTGTCCAAGTTCCGCTTTGATCTCCCCTTGTTTCGGAAATAGGTGATATACCTATTTTTCCATTTGAAATTGTACTAATATTATTATTTAAATTAGTACCACCAATTGCAAAATCTTCACTCGTCCCATTAGGTAGCAAAATTGAATAATAACTTCCTAACATTGTCTGTAGTTGTTCATTTGTATATGAAGTTCCTAATGAAAATGTACTTGACGAATGAGCATTAAAATCGCTAATATTTATGTTTCTTGCTGTTATTCCATAATTTGTATCCGAATAATACTCGGATGCTTCATATTCAAGTTCACTTTCTATTGTACTTGCAGTAGTCGAATTATTTGATATTAAATCTAATGTTCCATCACTATTAACATTAACTACTTTCCAATAATTAACTGCATAATCATTATTTACAGGTCCTGATGGAGTATAATACACTATTTCACCTACTTTTGGTATTGAACTTTGAGTTGTAGTAGTAGTATATGTCTTATTTCCAGCATTATCTTTTACCCACACATAATATGTTGTACTTGAATTTAGACTTTCTATTGTTGAACTTGTCGTCCAGTTTGATGGCTCCGTACTAGCACTTGTGCTTGTTCCATAATATGCAACTCCAGAGTTTGAATCACTTGCTGATACTGCAATTGTAGTTATACTTGGAGTAACTGAATTTATTGTTGGGGCTATCTTAT
>JBPOHA010000035.1:0-3985 GCA_052036095.1 Bacillota bacterium | reverse complement strand
ATAGCATTCTTGGAACTTGCTATGTATATTTATAGAGTAAATAAAGTTCACGTTTCCCGAACGCTAATTTCTTCTTTCATTAATTATTTTTTTTATTTTATTTACAATTTTACAAAAATGAATATTTAGTGAAAATCACAAAAATAATTATTCAAGAAAAATTAGTCGTCATGAACTCACAGTGAACTTTCTCTTTACCTAATATTTATATACAGCATTCTTGGAACTTGCTATGTATATTTATAGAGTAAATAAAGTTCACGTTTCCCGAACGCTAATTTCTTCTTTCATTAATTATTTTTTTTATTTTATTTACAATTTTACAAAGATAAATTTTCAATGAAAATTACAAAAATAATTATTCAAGATATTGTGTATATTTTTGTTTTTATTTGTAATAATAATTTTGAGGTATTTGTATGAAAAAGAATATTAATAAATATGTTATTGTAGTTTTGTCTGTTATTGTGGCTTTTCTAGTTATTTCATTGATTATTATTTTTATAAATAATAATAAGTCAATTGATAATGATACTAATCTAAAGCAAAAAGTTTCTACAGAAATTGAGTATTTAGATTTTAATACTATAAATATAATGAATAAATTAAATAATATTACTATTTTAAAATATAAGCTTTATACTAAAGACATAAATACTGAGAAAAATAAAGAAGATGTATCTTCTAAAGCTCAATATTTAGAAGCTCAATCAAATAATGGATCTAGTTCATCTAATCAAGAAAGCAATTCAAATAAAAATACTACTAGTAATTCGCAAACAGGTTCTTCTTCAAGCCAATCTTCTGGAGAAGGAAATAGTAATTCTTCCAGTTCATCAAGTACAAGTGGCAACTTAACTGTTTCTAAATTAGTACCAAACGTTTCATCTTGGAATGTTAGCTTAAATGATAATGATTGGTTAACTATATCTTATTCTATAGAAAATTTATATTCAGGTTGGCCTGTAGTTTGCCTTGATTTGAAAAAATTAAATGTTCCAAATGATCAAATTACACAATTTGAAATTTCCTTAAATGGTGCAATTCAATCAATAAATTCTAAAGACAAAAATAGTGCACTTATAAATTTAAATATCATTTATGGGTTACTTTGCAAATATGATGAATATACAACTTCTGATAATTATGAATTAGGAATTATTAGAACAAAAGCTAATATATTAGAATCTTATGTATTTGCACAAAATGAGAATTGGAAAGACATGACCACAAGTATATCAAATGCTAAAACTAATTTTGATACAGTAATAAATTCTGTGGATGATAAAGACACAAGAAAAATAAATCTAGAAAAGATGTCAATAATTTTAAATGAACTTCAAACTTCTGTGGCACTTAATGATATAAATATTTATTATATCAATTATAAAAATACAATGGAACAATTAGAAACTATATAATAAATTATTAAAGTATCATTGCATTGATTAAATAGTAAGATAATTTGTATTACATTGTATTGATTGAATAGTAAAAATATAATTTTATTAAGCAAATTAAAAAGATAAATTCATATTAGAAAAATTGTGTATTATTTGCAAAAACTCGCTAAAATGCTTGAAATATCAATTTTCTTATGTTAGAATCTAAAAGTAATGTAATAAAAATAAGAAAGTTGAGGTACATAATGGACATTATTAAAATAATTGCAAACGAATTAAATGTAAAAGAAAATCAAGTTCAAAAGACTGTAGAATTAATTGATGGAGGAAATACAATTCCTTTTATCGCAAGATATAGAAAAGAAGTTACTGGAAATCTTAGTGATGAGACATTAAGAAATTTATTTCAAAGACTTACATATTTAAGAAATTTACAAGCAAGAAAAGATGAAGTTTCATCTTCAATTGTTTCACAAGATAAAATGACAGAAGAAATAGCAATTGCCTTAGAAAAAGCATTAACACTTGCTGAAGTTGAAGATATTTATAGACCTTATAAGCAAAAAAAGAAAACAAGAGCTATGATTGCTAAGCAAAAAGGATTACAAGAATTAGCTGATAATATTATTGCACAAACTGATAAGACACAAATAGAAAAAATAGCTGAGAAATTTATTACTGATGATGTTACTACAATTGAAGATGCTATATCTGGTGCAAAAGATATAATTGCAGAAGACATTTCTGATAATGCTGACTATAGAAAAGAAATTAAGCAAATTTATTATAGAGAAGGTACTATTGAATCAGTTGGTGCTAAGCCTGATGAAAAATCTCCTTATGAAATGTATTACAAATTTTCAGAAAGAATTGTCACAATTCCAAGTCATAGAATTTTAGCAATAAATAGGGGAGAAAAAGAAGAATTTTTAAAGGTAAAATTAGTAAAGCCAGAAAACGAAATATTAGAAAAATTATCTAGTCATATTATTATTAAAAATAGTACAAGAGAAGATGTAATTTTAGAAGCTATTCAAGATGCTTGGAAGAGATTAATTGAGCCATCAGTAGACAGAGAAATTCGTTCTGATTTAACAGAAAAAGCAGATGCTCAAGCTATACAAGTATTTGGAAAAAATGCAAAACAATTATTACTAGGTGCACCTTTAAAAGGTCTTACTGTATTAGGATTTGATCCAGCATATAGAACAGGTTGTAAATTAGCTGTAATAGATGAAACAGGAAAAGTTTTAGATACAGCAGTATTATATCCAACAGAGCCACAAAATGACATTGAAGGTTCAAGAAAAGAATTAATTAAGCTAATTAAAAAAGATAATATAAATATGATTGCTATTGGAAATGGAACAGCTTCAAGAGAATCAGAGCAATTTGTTGCTGATACTCTAAAAGAAATAAAAGAAAAATACGATGTAGATGTTTATTATGCAATAGTAAGCGAAGCTGGTGCTTCTGTATATTCTGCTTCTGAGCTTGCAACAAAAGAATATCCAGATTTAAATGTATCTTTAAGAGGAGCAATTTCAATAGCTAGACGTTTGCAAGATCCACTTGCTGAGTTTGTAAAAATTGATCCAAAGTCAATAGGAATTGGCCAATATCAGCATGATGTAAACCAAAAAGAATTATCCGAGAGTTTAGCAGGAGTAGTAGAAGATGCAGTAAATGAAGTAGGTGTAGATATAAATACAGCGACCCCATCACTTTTATCGTATGTATCTGGAATAAATGCTACAACTGCAAATAATATAGTAAAATATCGTGAAGAAAATGGTAAATTCACAGAGAGAAAACAGTTATTAAAAGTTGCAAAATTAGGAAAGACAGCATATACACAATGCGCAGGTTTTATTAGGGTTCCAGATGGAAAAAATCCACTTGAAATTACTGCAGTCCATCCAGAAAGCTATGATGCAACAGAAAAATTATTATCTTCAATTGGATATAAAGTTAAAGATATTTTAGATAAAGAAAAATTATCACAAATTAAATCAAAATTAAGTTCTATAAATATTATAGATACTGCAAAAGAATTAGAAATAGGAGAAATGACACTCAAAGATATAATATCTGAACTTTCAAAACCAGGAAGAGATCCAAGAGAAGATATGCCAAAGCCAATACTTAGAAGTGATGTATTAAAATTTGAAGATTTAAGAGATGGAATGTTATTAACTGGAACAGTAAGAAATATTACAGATTTTGGTGCATTTGTTGATGTAGGAGTAAAGCATGATGGATTAGTACACATATCGGAGCTAAGTGATAAGTTCGTAAGAAAGCCTTCGGATGTAGTTTCAATAGGAGATATAGTAAAAGTTAAGGTAATTGGTATAGATTTAGAAAAGCAAAAAGTAAAATTATCAATGAAAGGCCTAAATAAAGAATAAAAAATAATGTAGTTAATTGTAAAAGTTAATGTAATAATTGTGAATATATAGAAAAATGCAAATTATACAACATGTACAAATTGATAAAGCAAAAAGATAAAATGAGGTCAATTGTAAAAGTAAATGCAAGAATGTAAAGGTAAATGCAAGTTGTAAGACTAAATGCAAGTT
>JBPOHA010000008.1:0-1915 GCA_052036095.1 Bacillota bacterium | reverse complement strand
ATTATTAGATTTTGAAGACAAATTTAATGGAAAGTTTTCAGCACAAGAATTAAATGATATCTTTACAAAAATAAGAGAAAAAACAATTGAAAATTATAATCAAATAAAAAAAGACAATGATTTACAAAGTAAAGTAAATCATAGTTTAAGGTCTTTAGCATATTATTATTATCTTGAATGTTTAGATGAATATTCTTCATTAAGTGATATTATAATAGAGGAAATAAAAAATAAATATCCGAATAATTATTTACAAATGATTGCAAATGCCGACAAAAAATATCTTTCAGCAGATATGAAGGATAAAATTAATCCAAATATCAAAATTGACAACAATGATGATGATTCAATAAAAAAATATTTAGTTTTGAAAAAATGGCAAGATAGACAACACTATTTCTTTGAAGGAGATTATTGGAAAGATATAGAAAAAGTTCATCTTGACTATGTTAAAGATTCAAAATTTACGCCATATGAATTAGAACAAGAAGCTCTAAAAAAGCGATTATTTGATGATTTGAAAAAAAATAAATTATTAGATTTAGATACATGTAGTATATTATCAGAATTATATATAAAAAAGGAAGTTGTTAAATTAATTGGAGGAAAAATGTATGGATTAGCAGTATTAAATAGTAAAAGAATACCTGTTCCATATACTTTAGTTATTCCTACAGATACAGATATAAATGAAAAAGACTTGAAAAATCTTGATAAAAAATATGAAAGTTTTTCGATAAGAAGTTCTGCAGATATAGAAGATGGAAATAAACATTCTTTTGCTGGTATGTTTGATTCATATTTAGATATAAAGAAAACTAATATTATTGATAATGTAAAAAAAGTAAAAGATTCTGTAAATAATAATAGAGTAAAAGAATATATAAAATTAAATGGATTAGGAGAGCCACATATGGCAGTTATAATACAAGCATTCAAAGAACCTACTTATGCTGGAGTGTGGATTGGAAATAGTGAAGATTCTGGAATTTTAGAGTATGTTAATGGAAATGGAGAAAAATTGGTTTCTGGTACGAATACGCCTATTTCTGAAAAATGGAAAGAAGGAAATCCTTGCGAAAATCCATTTATAGTAGAAAATGTACAAATCGGTAGAAAAATGTTAGAATATCAAAAGGAAGTAGGATGTAATTCTGATTTTGAATGGATGATATTAGATAATAAACTTGTAATGCTACAATTTAGACCTGTTACAAGGACTATTTCTCAAATTGAAGAAGTAGAAAAAAATAAAAAAGCTATATATGGTACTCCAGCATCTTCTGGAATTGTAAGTGGAAAAGCACAATTATTGTTATCTCCTGAAGAAAAATTAGAAGAAGGAAATATCTTATTAACAAAGATAACTGGAATTAGTTGGGTTCCAAATCTTATGAAGGCAAAAGGTGCTGTAACAGCAAGAGGAGGATTTTTATGTCATACTGCAATAATATGCAGAGAATTAGGAATACCTTGTGTAACAGGAATTGGTGATGATGCACTAAAAAAAGTATCAGAAATGAAAAATATAAAAATAGATGGAAATGTTGGAAAAATTGAAAAAATTATAATACAATTTAATAAACATGTCAAAACTTAAATTATAACGTAAAATATATTATAATTATTTTTGAAAAAATAAGCTCTAAAGTTTTATTTCTTTAAATAATAATTTTTTGCTGAAGATAATTAAAATCAACTATTGAATAACAAAGTACATTATGCTAAACTAATAGTAAATTGATTGATTTTATATCAATCGCCAATGTGCTAAAAGTTGCAAATAATTTGTTAGGTTTCTTTTGGAAACCTAGCTTATTTATATACAAACATTATTGAAATTATAAAGTGATTTAAGGAGGGATAAGATATGAATAGAAAAGTTATTGTCGGAGGAGCTTGGCCCTATGCCAAT
>JBPOHA010000057.1:0-18329 GCA_052036095.1 Bacillota bacterium | reverse complement strand
AATAAAAAATAATTAAAATAAATAAAAAGTAATTAAATGTAAAATAAATAATTTAAAAAATCACTAAAATTATTTATAATTTTAGTGATGGTATTTTTCATTATTATTTATTTTAAATGCTCTAAATATTTGTTCTAAAATAAAAACTCTTATTAATTGGTGTGGAAATGTCATTTTTGAAAAACATATTTTTTCATTACATAAATTTTTTAAATTTTCATTCATTCCTAATGAACCACCAATAATAAAAGAGATACTACTGTTATACATTGATAAATCTGAAATTTTGTTTGCAAATTCTTCTGATGAATATTGTTTACCAGTTAGATCTAAACAGATTTTGTAACTGTCTTTAGGAATATGGCTAATTATTTCATTGCTTTCATAATCTTTTATTTGTTTTATTATTGTATCATTTAATTTTTCAGGAATTGATTTATCTTCTAGTTCTATTATGTTTAAAGAACAATATTTTGATAATCTTTTAGAATATTCATTTATTGCATCTTTAAAGTATGATTCTTTAATTTTTCCTACACAAATAATATTTATATGTAACATTTTTTTCCTATCTACTAAATTTTAATATTTTAATTTGCTATCTATTATATATAATAAATGATAAATATATTAATTATTGAATGTGATAGTTTAAAGAAAATAGTACATTCAATTATATTTCAATAATTTTATCAACTTTATCTCTATTTGCAATAGCTAATTTAAATTTATTAGTATCAATATTTTTTTCAATGATTTCATTAATGGATGTTTTATATGCAAGTTCGGGAAAATTATTTTCTTTACTCAGATGTCCGAGCATTACATTATTTAAACCTGATTGGGCTAAAGTAGCTACTATATAACTTGCATCTTCATTAGACAAATGTCCATTAGGACCTAAGATTCTCTTTTTTAGTAAGTATGGGTAACTTGAACATTTTAGAATATCAGGTTCATAATTAGATTCTAATAACATGAAGGTACTACCATCGAGTTGTTTTAAAATATTATTTTCTATATGACCGATGTCAGTTGCTATACTAACTTTTTTATTATCATAAAAGATATTAAAACCACAAGGATCAGCAGCATCATGAGGAATAGAAAATGGTAATATTTTGACATCTTTAATTTCAAATGTTTCATTATTGTTAAAAATATTTTTATTTTTAATTTCAAAAGTTTTATCTATTTCTGAAAATGTCTTTTTATTTGCATAAACTGGTACATTAAACTTTTTACAAGTAGTTCCAAGTGCTTTTATATGATCTGAATGTTCATGAGTTATTAAGATTGCATCAATGTCATCAAAAGAAAGGTCAAGAGAAGCTAAAGCTTCTTGAACCTTTTTAGAACTTGTACCACAATCTATTAATATTTTTGTAGAGTCAGTTTCAATTAATGAGCTATTTCCTGAGCTTCCACTATATAAATTACAAAATTTAAACATTAGTGTATATCCTATCTATTAATAAATAATTTATTTATATGTATTTTTTTATAGTTTAATTTTGAAAAGAATGTATTGTTAAAAAATAAGTAAAAACTAAATTAACAATAAATCAAGAATAAATATTAGTATTCAAAATCTTGGCTTTCTATTCTTTTAATCTTAGCTCCGAGTTTACAAAACTTATCTTCGATATGCTCATAGCCTCTATCTATAAAATGTATATTAGTTAATTCGCTGGTTCCATCCGCAATTATTCCTGCAATTAGTAAAGCGGCACCTGCACGTAAATCAGTTGCTGAAACTGGTGAGGCTGTCAAATTTTTAACACCTTCAAAAATTGCGGTTCTTCCTTGAGCAGTGATTTTAGCGCCCATTTTGTTAAGCTCATTAGTATATTGAAATCGAGATTCCCAAATGCCTTCATTAATAATACTAGTTCCATTAGCGATAGATAATACAACTCCCATTTGAGGTTGTAAATCTGTTGGAAATCCTGGATAAGGCAAAGTTTTTATGTTTGCGGGAGTAATAGGTCCATCACAAGTTACTCGTAATGAATCATCAAAAGTTTCAATTTTACCACCAACTTCTAATATTTTGGCTGACAAAGAGTCTAAATGTTCAGGAATACAATTTTTAATTAATATATCTCCATGAGAAGCTACTGCTGCAAGCATAAATGTTCCAGCTTCAATTTGATCTGGGACTACAGAATATGTATGATTTCCTGTTAGTTTTGAAACACCATTTATTTTGATTACGTCAGTTCCAGCCCCTCTTATATCTGCTCCAACTGAATTTAAAAAGTTAGCAACGTCAACAACATGAGGCTCTTTAGCAGCATTATCAAGGATTGTTATACCATCTGCCAAAGTAGCAGCTAATATTAAATTAATTGTAGTACCAACTGATACAACATCAAGATATATTGAAGTTCCAATTAATTTATTAGCACTAGCTGTTATTTTTCCTTGTCCAATTTCAGTTGTAGCGCCTAAGGCTTCAAATCCTTTTATATGTTGATCTATTGGCCTAGCACCTAAATTACATCCACCAGGAAGTCCAACTTCTACATTTCTACATCTTCCTAAGAGACTTCCCAAAAGATAGTACGAAGCTCTAAATTTGCTAGTCTTATCTAAAGGAGCATTAGTACAATTCAAATTTAATGCATTAATCGTTAAAGTATGGGTATTTATCCAAGTAACTTCTGCACCAAGTTCACTTAATATATCACAAATAATTTTAACATCACTAATATTAGGTACATTTTCAAGTGTTGTTATACCGTCAATTAATAAAGCAGCAGGAATGATTGCAAGAGCTGCATTCTTCGCTCCACTTATTTCAACTTCTCCCAATAACCTTGTATTTCCACTTATAATAAATTTATCCAAAATTTTTTCCCCCATGATTATAAAAAATATATGCGTAAATAATCATTATTAATATATAACATATAAAGAAGAATTTTACAAGTTTTTATAAGAAATTAGTTATTTGAGAAGTTATTAGAAAAATCTTTAAATAATTCTACAATCTTAAATTTAAATTCTGAAGTAATACTGTCTTTTGATATTATTGAGTAGTCTTCATCTGATAAATTATCTTTTAGATTTTCTTTTGAATCTTCAGGTACGACTCCAGATGTTACATCAACAAAGCAAAGAGGAGGAAACATTACACACCACCAGTTTCGACCTTGATGACTCCCAATTTCAACTTTTAATGCATCATAATATCCAGCTGGAAAACTTATATCTCCATATTGTTTAGTGGGAAATTCAAAATTACCTAATTCTACATTTACATCGTAATTATAGCCATTTTCCTTTATCACATTTGTTGCAATATCTTTAAAATTTGACAAATGTTCCGAAGCGATTTCTAAAACTTCTTTTTTTGATGTACTATTTGATACTAATGAATTCATATAAGTTAAAAGAGCATCACGAACTTTATATTTTAAATTTTGATCTTCAACTGAATTACTGTTAGCAATTACATGTAATCTAAGGACACTGTCAGATAAGTCCTTGCATACAGCTTTAGAATAGGAAAAGGTTGTTAGAATAATAAAAATTGATAGTAATATAGTTACAATAATAATGTTTTTTTTCATAAAATCAATAATAACTCCTTATTTAATAAAATTTGCTATTTAATATAATTATTGCCTTAAAAATATAAAATATACATTTTTGGTAAAATTTAAAAGTCGAAATTTGTCAATGAAAAAACTGGTAAATATATAAAAAAATCATGTAATTTTATTGACATATTTGTAATAATATGGTAATATTTACCAAGAAGGGAGAAAAAATGGAAGTTGAAAATTTGTGCGATTTTTATGCAAGCGATTATCATTTAAGTATTATTCTAATGGAGTTTTTAAATAAAATAAATATGGAAAAAACGAAAATAATAACTATCTTTGAAAATGGAATAGAGGATGAAATAAATAAGGTAAAAGAAAAAAATAAATATAACATAGATGAAAAAATAAATTTTAAAAGTACAAACGATATAAAAAAGATAAAATTTAATATTAGTAGTAATACTATTTTTATTATTAAAGGAAGCAAAGAATATATGAAAGTTGCAAATAAATTAGTAAAAGAAAATATTAAAAAATTAGAATTAGCTGATTTAGTTAGTAAATCAAGCAATATAGAGCCACAATTTATTGAAAATTGTAATATCAAAATTATAAATTGTTATCGCTTTGAAAATGAAAATGTTGCAGATGTTTTAAGAGAAAATGATGAAGTAATATATACAGCTGGAAGCAAAAAGGTAAATTCAATTTGAAATAATAGAGTATATATATAGAGAGAGAGAGTAAATGTAAAATTTTTGCTATAAAAAATAAAAATTTATTAAAAATAATTGACTAATCTATGCTAATGTTATAATATATAGTATGTTTAAATTTATAAAATAATATTATAAATTTTAGCAAATGGCATGAAGAGTCCGCTGTGGCCGAAGCCTTTACATAATTAAAATTCAATGGAGGAATAGATATGGACGAAAAACTAAAACAAGCAACACAAATATTAAAGAAGTATGGCCAAGAGCAATTATTAGAGCAATATGAAAGAATTTCAGATAAGTCAAAAAAACAAGAATTTTTAAACACAATACTTACAATTGATTTCAGTCAATTACAATCTTTATGTGAAAGTGATAGCAAAAAAACAGATTTTACTGATTCAAATATAGAGGCTATCAACTATGTAGACAAATCAAAGCTAAGCAAAGTTGAATATGAGAAATATGAAAAAGTCGGGATAGAGAAAATAAAAAATGGAAAATTAGCAGTAGTTACTATGGCAGGAGGACAAGGGACAAGACTTGGACATACAGGGCCAAAAGGAACTTTTGATCTAGGATTAGATTCACATAAATCTATTTTTGAGATTTTGTGTGACACGTTAAATGAAGCTAGAACAAAATACAATGTCGATATACCTTGGTATATAATGACAAGCGAAGAAAATAATGATGATACAGAAAAATTCTTTGCAGATAAAGATTATTTTGGTTATCCAAAATCTGCAATAACTTTCTTTAAGCAAGGAAGACTACCAATGGTTTCAACAGAAGGAAAAATATTGGTAGATGAAAATGGTAATATAAAACAAGCAGCCGATGGACACGGAGGGATATTCCATTCAATGTTAAAAGATGGAGTAATTTATGACATGAAAGCAAGAGGAATAGAATGGGTATTTATTGGTGGTGTAGATAATGTGTTAGTAAAACCAGTAGATCCAGTATTAATTGGTCTTTCAATAGAAAGATCTGTTCTTGCAGCAGGAAAAAGTATTGTAAAAGCGAATCCTTTTGAAAAAGTTGGAGTTTTCTGCAAGAGAAATGGAAAACCAAGTGTTATCGAATATTCGGAAATATCTGACGAGATGGCACAAGAGAAGAATGATGATGGTGAATTAAAATATAGTGAATCACATATTTTATGTAATTTATTTAATATAAAAGCTATTGAAAAAATAAGCGAAATGAAATTGCCTTATCATATAGCATTTAAAAAAGCTAAATATTTAGATAAAAATGGCGATGTAGTGTCACCTGAAAAACCTAATGCATATAAATTTGAAGCATTTTTATTTGATGCATTTGAAAGCTTAGATGATATTGCAATTTTAAGAGTAAAAAGGGAAGAAGAATTTGCACCTGTAAAGAATGCAGAAGGTGTTGATAGTCCAGAAACTGCTAGAAAGCTATATTTGGATTTTCATAATAAAAAATAGTTAAAAAAAGAAGGAAATAGGAGATTTCTTATTTTCTTTCTTTAGCTTATGAAGATTAATTAAGAAAAGATTTAAAGTATTTTGAAATAATCAGGATATATGCTTAATAAAGAAAGAAAATGCTCTTAATTAATAAGAATTGTTACATAAATAAAAAAATTCAAGTGAGAAGAAAAAAGAAAACTAGATAAATAATATAAAGAATATATTAGTATGGAGGTAAAAATGGAAAAATATATAAAAGAATATAAAGAATGGTTACAAAATCCTAATCTTGACGAAAAAACAAAAGAAGAATTAAAGTCAATAGAAGGAAATGATGCTGAAATTGAAGATAGATTTTACAAAGAATTAGAGTTTGGAACGGCAGGATTGCGAGGAGTAATTGGAGCTGGAACCAATAGAATGAATAAATATACAGTAGGAAAAGCCACACAAGGGCTAGCAAACTACATCTTAAAAAAAGGTACTCAGGAGAAAGGAGTTGCGATAGCCTATGATTCAAGACATATGTCTCCAGAATTTAGTGAAGAAGTTGCACTATGCTTAAATGCAAATGGAATTAAAACTTATATATTTGAATCATTGAGACCAGTTCCAGAATTATCATTTACAATAAGAGAATTAAAATGTACTGCAGGTGTAATGGTTACGGCAAGCCATAATCCTCCAGAATATAATGGATACAAAGTATATTGGGAAGATGGTGCACAGATAATACCACCAACTGATGTAGAAATCATTAATGAAGTTTATAAAATAAAAGATTTCTCTATGATAAAAACTATGACAAAATCAGAAGCGGTAAGTAAAGGATTATATATTTCAATAGGAAAAGAAGTTGATGACAAATTTATAAATAAATTAAAATCACTAGTTCTTAATCAAGATGTAATATTGAAAGAGCAAAAGAATGTAAAGATTGTATATACACCATTACATGGAGCTGGAAACGTTCCAGTACAAAGAGTATTAAAAGAAATAGGATTTCAAAATGTATATGTTGTACCAGAACAAGAAGCTCCAAATGGAGATTTTCCAACTGTAAGTTATCCAAATCCAGAAGATAAAAATGCTTTTAAATTAGCTTTAGAATTAGCGAATAAAGTAGATGCAGATATTGTACTTGCAAATGATCCAGATTCTGATAGGTTAGGAGTTTATTCAAGAGTTAGTAAAGGTAATTATGTATCATATACTGGAAATATGTCAGCTTTATTAATAGCTGAATATGAGATTTCTCAAAAATACGAAAAAGGAATTCTTCCAAATAATGCTGCGATAGTTACAACTATAGTATCATCAGATATGACAAAAGCTATTGGAAAAGAATATGGGGCAAAAGTATTTGAAACATTAACAGGATTTAAATGGATTGGACAAAAAATAAGACAGTTTGAAGAAGAAAATAGCTATAAATATCTATTTGGATTTGAAGAGAGTTACGGATGTTTAATAAGTCCACATGCTAGAGACAAGGATGGAGTATCAGCTGTAATGGCACTATGTGAGGCAACAGCATATTATAAGAGTAAAGGATTATCTTTATGGGATCAAATGCTAAATATTTATAAAAAGTATGGATTTTATAAAGAAGGGCAAATTTCAATAATACTTAAAGGAGCTGATGGAGCTGCACAAATTATTGAAAAAATGGCTAATATGAGAAAAAATCCTCCAATAAAATTAGCAAATTATGATGTATTAGAGGTAAGAGATTACAAAGAACATACTATAAAAAGAGCAGATGGAAAAGAATTTGAAACAGATTTACCAACGTCAAACGTATTGTATTATGAACTAACAGATAATAGTTGGTGTTGTGTACGACCATCAGGAACAGAGCCAAAGATAAAGTTTTATATGGGCGTTAAAGGAAATAGCATGGAAGATGCAGACAAAAAGTTAGAAGAGTTAACTGAAGCTATGAAGCGATTTGTAGAATAAGTCTGATTAGAATACTAAAAAATTGAAAAAAGATAATGCTACTTATATATAAATGAGAATAAAAATATAGTTAAGTAAAAAAATTAATTAAATTAAATAAATGAAAAATGTTAATATAATAAAAGATAAAAATAATGAAGGTAGAAGATGCAAAGAATCTCAGGTTATGTGAGAAGAGCAGTTGAAGATTATAAAATGATTGAAAATGCAGACAAAATAGCAGTAGCCCTTTCAGGCGGAAAGGACTCTGCTTGTTTGTTATACCAATTAAAAGAACTACAACGCTACTATCCAAAAGAATTCAAGTTAATAGCTATAACAATAAATCCTGGTTTCAAAGAGTTTAACGAACAAATTGTGCAAAATATGTGCAATGATGTTGGAGTCGAGTTGAAAATATACAGAAGCAATATAAAAGAAATTGTATTTGATGAAAGAAAAGAAAAAAATCCGTGTTCATTATGCGCAAATTTAAGGAGAGGTATGTTAAATACCATAGCAAAAGAGAATGGATGCAATAAGATTGCATTAGGGCATAATGAAGATGACGTACTAGAAACATTTTTGATGAATTTACTATATACAGGAAATATATCAACTTTTTCACCAATAAGTTATATGGATAAATCAGAAATTACTTTAATTAGACCACTTATATATGTAGAAGAAAGATATACTAAGAGATTCATAAAGGAAAAAGAAATAAAGATAATGCCTAAGGTATGCCCAATGGATGGAAATTCTAAAAGGGAAGATGCACTTCGCTTATTACGAGACCTTGAAATAAAAAACAAACAAACAAGGTCCAATATGATTGGCGCAATTAAAAGAGCAAAAATTAATGGTTGGAAAGAGACAGAGA
Organism: Bacillota bacterium; assembly: GCA_052036095.1. Taxonomy (GTDB): domain Bacteria; phylum Bacillota; class Clostridia; order TANB77; family CAG-508; genus CAG-793. The sequence goes on along the minus strand of JBPOHA010000057.1, from coordinate 9,790 downwards.
AAGAGTTAGAACAAAAATAATTAGAATCAAACGTTATGTTAACAAAACGATATTTTTAACTATCAAAGGTACTATATAAAAATTTTAAAAGTGTAATGAGAAAATAATATTTTAAATAAATTTGCTAAAGATATGGTAAATATAGCAAAAAAGATATATAATATATAAATATAAATGTTTCTGTAGCTCAGTTGGATAGAGCAGTGGTTTCCTAAACCATTGGTCGGAGGTTCGACTCCTCTCAGGAACACCAAAATAAATTTTGCAAAGAACCTAAGTTAAAATATAAGGATATTTGTTAAGAAATTTAGAGTGAATAAGTAAAAAAATGCTTATTCGCTTTTTTTATTAAAATATTTATAAAAAAAAGTTGCAAATAACGATATAACGTCGTCATTTTTATTTTGATTATGTTATTATAAAAATAAAACTTGTTTTCTGTCTAAAAACATAAAAATAAAAGAGATATGATAAAAATATCAAAAATTTTAAAAAAAAATTGCAAAACTTGACAAATTTCCATATTTATTTGGTAGAAAATTAAGGAAATGCAATTTATAATTATATACAGATAGAAAGCAAGGAGGTGTAATTTTTTTTGTAAGGAGATAACAAATGAGCAATATATTAGGTGATAACATAACGAAATTAAGAAACAAGAGAGGAATATCACAAGAACAACTTGGGGATATAGTTGGAGTATCTCGACAAACAGTTTCTTTATGGGAATTAGGAACAGTAGTTCCAAAAGCTTCAAGAATTGTAAAAATATGTGAAGCTCTTCATGCAGCACCTGAAGAATTATTTAATTCCAGTAGCGATGATTCTTTAGAAAATACTAACTTAGTTATAGAAATGGATGACATAAAAAAGAAAATAAAAACTGTTAAAGCATCAGAGAGCCAAAACAGTGAACTTTCTAACAATATATATAATGATTTAACAAAGCAATATAATATTGGTAAGGAGAACGATGCAGAACAAGATCCTGCAAATTCTATGAAATCCAATAAAATATTAACTAAGAAAGATGATGAAAAGCCTCAAACTATACCAGTAGCTAGAAATATAAATAAATCAAAAAAGCTTAGGAAAATCGTTACTAAATTTCTAATCGTTTTGCTAGTAATATACTTAATATATTCTTCATATAAATTTATAGTTCTTACATATGTAACAAGTAGAATTCAGAAATATAAAAATCTTGATAATTATTATTGCAAAATAACCGATTATGGAGATGAAAATTTAAATTCTGAATTAAAAGTTTGGTATAAAGATGGAATTTATAAAATAATACGAACAGTATTAGAAAATAAAGAAGTAAAATCTTATACTAGTTGGATTGATACTAATACATATACTAGATATGAATTGAATGATCAAGATAATTCAATTATTGTAAATAATTTATCAAAAGATAATTCATTTTTGCTTGATAATTATTTAAATGGAAAATATTTATATTCTAATTTTCCTGATTATATAAAAAATGAAAAGATGAATATTTTCTTGCTTTCTATCCAATTTAATAAAATATATTTACAAATAAATAAAAACACTGTTAATTATTATTTTAATGAGTTTAATGTACAATTTGAAAATAATACATTTTTACCAATAATGGAATCCAAAAGTGTAATTCCAAATGAAAATTCAGGAATACAAGGGGTTAAATATTACGAAATAAAACTAAATGCAGTAAAAGATAGTGATATAAATGTTGTAAGAAATTAAAAAGCTATGACACTATTTTATAAGTGTCATAGCCTAAAATAATAAGAAGGAATAAATTTAATTATTGATATATGCGACCATATGCATATATAGTATCATTGTTTGTGCAAGAGAAATAAAAAGTATAATATCCCTCTTCACAATAGGTAAATTCTTCATAACTAGTATGGCCACCTGAAGTGGGTACAGTTCCTAAATAATAATCATTATTATCTGGTGTATGTACATAGCAACTTACAGCTCCACCGGATCCACTGCCAACTGATACGCCAGCCATAATATCTGGCCACCAGTGGTCTCCACCTAGATAACAAGTAAAAGATCCGGAACCATTAGAAAATGATCCAGCTGCAGATGTTAGCAGTGGTCCAATTGATTGTGGCTCTACTGGATCTTCTATTACAGGTGTATCCTGCTGATTTTCAGCAAGTACTGGTGTGGCACTAATTGATAGTGCCATTGCTGATGCTACCATAAAGCTAAGCAACCGTTTAAAAATTCTTAAAGTCTTCATAAAATTTTCTCCTTTGTTTAAATGATGTGATTGATAGAGTTCTTTGTTGCATCCTTCTTATTATATTATCAAATAGCAAAGGTAGCCCTTTACTATAATGATAATCAAAGTAAAAATACTTTATGTAAATAGATTAACATATTAATTATGTAAATACAATCTTAATGGAAGAGGTTGGAAACAGTTGGAAAGATTGCTAATGCAAAGTTTTATGGTAATAGATGATATAGTTAGTGAGTTAAATAAATTCAATTTTACTACATGGACAATTAGCTATGAATATTTAATAGACTCAATCTATATTGTTACCAAAGATAAATTAGCTATGAGAGATTTTAAAAATAAAGTCTACGATCCAATAGCTAAAAAATATGGAACAAGGCCGATAAATGTTCAATGGTGTTTATCAAAACTTGTTGATTCTATGTCATATAACACTAATGAAATAGTAATATCCCAATATTTTGGAATAGAAATTGGAGAGAAGATTTCAACAAAGGCTTTTATAGCTGGGGTAGCAAGAAAATTAAGGCAAAAAACAATGAAAAATAGTGTACTTTGCTAAATTATGTAAAAAATAGAAAAAAATAATTTGAAAAAAATGGAAAAAACACTTGACAATATTATAAAAAAAAGTGTATGATTTTTATATTAAAATAGAAGGAGGTAAGAAAAATGACAGATCTTTACTGTACAGTTGAGATGAGTAACAATCTAGAAAATAGTAAAGAAGTTATTAAATATTATTTAACTAAAGAAGAATCTTATGGTTTTAAAATTACAATAACTTCAAATGATGACGAAAACGAGATGAACAAGATTATAAGAAATAACATTACAGCTGATAAGGAAAAAATAAAGGATTTAGTAAGAATATTAGCTAAAAGTGGCAGTGAGTTTTCACTAATAGATGATATTATAGAAGATTATGCTAATCAATCTGTAATGTTTACAGATTAAATATTGATTGAATTAGTAAAAGATTACTTTAAAAAAGTTGTAATAAAAGGTATTAACATTTCTAATGTTAATACCTTTTTGTATGTGGAATGTAGTTAATTTTAAAAAGTGAATGAAATATAATATTTATAAATTTGAATTTTCTTTTTTATTTGACATTTAAAATGGAAAAAGAAAGACTGCCAAAATGGAAAAAGAAAGACTGCCAAATTTATTGCATTAATAGCAAATTTATGATAATATATATGAAAATCAAAATTTTTATAAGTTGATAATTTTGAAAATATAAATAAAGTTTTGTATAAAGGATAATAGAATGCAATCTAAAAATGAGGTAAGTAATATAAAACAAGAAGAAAAAGAGATGTATATGAGAGAAGCTCTAAAACAGGCACGAAGAGCATTTAAAAAGCTTGAAGTTCCAGTAGGTGCAATTATTGTAAAAGATAATAATATAATAGCAAGGGCTTATAATGAAAAAGAAACTAAAAAAGATACTACAAAGCATGCAGAAATTATTGCTATACAGAGGGCTAGTAAAAAACTAAAATCTTGGAGACTAAATGATTGTGAAATGTATGTAACTTTGGAGCCTTGTAGTATGTGCGCTGGTGCATTAATACAATCGAGGATTAAGAAAATATACATAGGGACTATGGACTTAAAAACAGGAAGTTGTGGCTCGGTACTCAATTTATTTGAGGATTATACGTTTAATCATAGGGTTGAAGTTGAATATAATGTATGCCATGATGAGTGTGAAAGCATATTAAAAGATTTCTTTATAGAATTAAGAAAAAATAGTGGAAAAGATATAAAAAATAAATAAAAAACAATCAAATTATAAAGTATAGATAATAAAAAACAAATATCAAAAATAAATTACTAATATTTAATTTAAAATAATAATAATATAGATTAATTGAAAATATATTATTATAATATGAGTGTAATATTTGGAGAGATGCCGAAGTGGTCATAACGGGACTGTCTCGAAAACAGATTGTTACTGAAAAGTGGCACGTGGGTTCGAATCCCACTCTCTCCGCCACAATCTTATATAAGGAGGTTATGATTCGTAAAGTAAATTTGTGAATCATAAGATAACAGATGAATAAAATAATTAAAGAGAAGTTAAAAGAAGTTTTGCTATTGTTTATAATAATAATAGGGTTTGTTAGTGTTTTAATAGTTATGTTAAAGTATGAAAAAGAAGGAGAAACCAAAATGCCATTTAAGCTAACAGAAATGCTAGTTATAAGTAGCGCAGATGGAGCAAATAAAAATGAAAATCCTAATAATGATAAATGGAATTTAGATGTAAATCAATATAATGACATATATATGAAGTTTTCAAAGAATTCAGAATATAAAAAGACAGCATATATAGAAAGTGTTACAGTTGAAAATATTAACATAACAAATCCGAATATTGGAGAAGTTATTGCATATATGCCAAGCAGTACAGATGGAAAGCTCTTCAGTTATGATGAAAATTATATTGTAAATTCGTCACTTACATACAAAGGATCTAATAAAGATAATACAAAAACGTTAGAAATTTCTAATCAAGGGGGAATGGTAGTATTTAGATTAGCAAATAGAAAAGTTTCAGAATATGTATCCAATAGCGATGACGAGGTTTCTTATGACGGAAAATTGCTAAAGAAAACTGGAGCAAATGAAGCAGATTTACAATTTAATGTAAGCTTTGATGTTATTATAAAAACAGATTCTAACAAATATAGAACTAAGCTTAATATAGAATTACCTTGTGGAGATATTGAAACAGAGGGGACATCTAAGATTTATGACAATGAATTAAAAGATGTTGTGTTTAAAAGAGTAAATTAAAGTTTTGAATAAATTGAAAAAAATAATATTAAGAAGTTAATACAGTAAGTTAAATGTGATACAAAAAAATGGCAAAAAAATTGATTTTTGCTATTGATAATATTTTATAAATATTATATAATGCAAAAGGTATGGATTATTTCTCTATTTTAGGGTATTCTTGATAAAAGACTACGAATCTTGTCAGGTCCGGAAGGAAGCAGCAATAAGTAGAAACTATATGTGAGAATATCCTAAAATGGAGAAACACATACCTTTTATTTAGTATATATATAAAAGTCCTATATAACTAATTTTAAGATAAATCAGCAACAAAAATAATAATATTAAAAATTTATAGTTAATTATAAGTATATTGATTTGATAATATTCAAGATGTTATTTATAGTATAGCAAGTTATAAATATTTATTAAGGAGGTAACCTAATTGGAGTACACGGCTTTATATAGAAGATTCAGACCAATGACTTTTGATGAAATAGTAGGGCAAGAACACATAGTTAAAACCCTTAAAAATCAAGTTATTGCAGACAGAGTTGGACATGCATATCTTTTTACTGGTTGCAGGGGATGTGGAAAAACATCATCTGCTAAAGTTTTAGCTAGAGCTATAAATTGTTTAAATCCAAAGAATGGAGAGCCTTGTAATGAATGTAGTGTATGCAAAGCAGCCCTTGATGGAAGCCTTACAGATATAGTAGAAATGGATGCTGCATCTAATAATAGTGTTGATGATATACGTGCAATTCGTGACGAAGTGAATTTTTTACCAACTGTTGCAAAATATAGAGTATATATAATAGATGAAGTTCATATGCTTTCAACAGGAGCTTTTAATGCTCTTTTGAAAACATTGGAAGAACCTCCAAAACATGTTAAATTTATTTTAGCAACAACAGAACCACAAAAATTACCAGCTACTATACTTTCAAGATGTCAAAGATTTGATTTTAAGAAAATTCCAGATAAAGATATAGTAAGCAACCTTGAAAAGATATGCAAAGAATGCAAAATAGAATATACAGCTGAAGCATTAAACCTTATTGCAGAACTATCTGAGGGAGCAATGAGAGATGCACTTTCGATACTTGAGAGATGTGCACAAGACGGTGAAAATAAAATTGATGAAGTGAAGATAAAAGAACTTGTGGGTATTCCAAAGATGGAATATATATCAGGAATAGTAGGAAAAATAATTGATTATGACGTAGACGGTTCTTTAAAGATTACACAAGAAGTAATTGACGAAGGTAAAGATGTTAGTAATCTTTTATGGGAAATGATAAAATATGTGAAAGATATTTTAATGCTTTCTGTATCAGGAGAAATATCTACTATTTATTCTAAGCAAGATAAAGAAAAGATGCAAGAATTAATAAAAAAGAGTGATAAAGATAGATTATTAAGCATAATATACACATTATCAAAATTAGAAAATGATATAAAATGGTCTTCACAAAAAAATGTAGTTTTTCAAGTAGAGATGTTGAAACTATGTTCTAAAGATGAAAGTATGTCTTTAGAAGAAAGAATTACGAAGCTTGAAAACACTATGAAAAATGGAAATGTATACATGAATTTTGCTACTGATATAAATTCTAAAAAGATAGCTCAAAGAGGACAACAATCCACAGAATCTTCACAAAATGTGGATAGACATATCGCAAATCAAGAAGCAAATGTAAATAATATGGAAAATTCAAATAGTATGCAATATAATAATGCAAATGTAAGTAATAATTTTAAAAATAATTCAAATTCCAATATTGATGCAAAAAGCAATGGAATTGATGGTCCTAATAATAATCAAAATAGCAATATTCAAGTTACAAAAGCGGTTAATATATCTGGACCAGGAGAACCATTTTGGAGTAAAGTTATTGACAATTTGAAAGAAGAAAGAATGCCAATGTTATATTCAAATCTTATGAATACAAAAGCAAAGATTTTAGACGATATGACTGTTGGAATTGAGTTTCCAAATGGGTTAAATAGTTTTCGGTAGGGGTGTCATAGAAAGACCAGAAAATATGGCAAAACTAAAAGAGCTAGTATCAATAGAATGTAAACAAGATATGAGAATAAAGCTAATTGATGAAAAACCAGCAACGGCAGAAAAAAATAAAAATAATTCACTAAATTTAGGTATTGATATAAATATGATAGACGGATAGAAAAAAAGATGCATTGATAGAAGAATAGTGATATAAAAGAGATAACAGTTTAAGAGAGTTTTTTATAATTGTATGTATATAAATTAATCAGAAAAATCAAGTTTTTATATAAAAATTTTATAAAGTTGTTAAAGAAATATTTAATTAAGGAGGAAAAATAATATGTCAAAAGGTGGATTCCAAGGAGGAATGGGTGGATTTGGAGGAATGGGCAACATGAACCAACTTCTAAAACAAGCAAAGAAAATGCAAGCAGATATGGAAAAATCACAAGAAGATTTAGCAGAAAAAACATTTGAAAGTACAGCAGGTGGTGGAGCTATATCAGTTAAAGTAAATGGAAAAAAACAGATATTAGAAGTAAAAATTAAAAAGGAAGTTGTAGATCCAGATGATGTAGAAATGTTACAAGATTTAATTATAACCTGTGTTAATGATGCACTTGGAAAAGTTGAATCTGCAACTAATGCAGAATTCGGAAAATACAATATACCAGGAATTATGTAAAACTTCAAGAAAGGAATATGATTACAAAATAATCATACAAATATATGTCATATTACTCACCATCAATAGAAAAGTTAATAGAAAGTTTTGAAAAATTACCTAGCATTGGAAATAAAACAGCAGTTAGGCTTGCTTTTTATATGCTTAATGCAAGTGAAAGTGAAACAGAGCAATTTATAAAGAGTATACAAGATGCAAAGAAAAATTTGAAATTATGTTCAAAGTGCTACAATATCTCAGATACAGACCCATGCACAATATGTTCAAATCCAACAAGAGATCAGACAAAAATCTGTGTAGTTGAGGATGTAAAAGATGTAATTGCTATTGAGAAAATTCATGAATATAAAGGTTTATATCATGTATTACATGGCTCAATATCTCCAATGGATGGTATAGGTCCTGATGATATAAAAATAAAAGAATTATTAGCAAGATTAATGGATGGAGAAGTAAAAGAAGTAATATTAGCTACAAATCCTAGGGTTGAAGGAGAAGCAACAGCAATGTATATATCAAAATTAATAAAACCAATGGGAATAAAAGCGACTAGACTTGCACATGGACTTCCAGTTGGAGGAGATTTGGAATATACAGACGAATTTACACTAGGAAAAGCATTTGAAGGAAGAACTGAGCTATAGTATATTTTTAAATTTATTTAGGTTCACCTAGTACAATTTGGCAAATATCTCTAGTGGAGTTTTTCTTTGCCAATAATTTAGAACGAATTTTCATGTGAGAAAGCTCTTCTGGATCAGATAATATTTTAGAAATCATAATCTCTGAATCTTCATCATTTTTTACCCATACTGCAACTCCCTTTTCCTCTAAGAAAAGGGTATTTTCAACTTCTTGACCTGGTATTGGATTAATTACTATTATAGGTAGACCAGATGCTAAACTTTCAGTAGTTGTAAGGCCACCAGGCTTCGTAACAACTAAATCAGATATGCTCATGAGTTCAGGTACCTCATTAGTAAATCCTAAAACCTGTACTTTATTTTCACAATGATTTTCGTGTACTAAATTTTTAAATTGTGTTTGCATTTTTTCATTTTTACCGGCAATTGTAACTATTTGATAAGTCTCTCCGATATTATCTATAAAATATTTAAGCAACTGTACAGTTTTATCTTTTCCAAGCCCAAATTCTCCGCCACCAAAAAATAGTATAGTTTTTTTATTCAAATCAAGCCCAAAATTTTTCTTAATAGCTTCTCTATCAAAATGTTGCAAAAATCTATTTGAAAGTGGAATTCCAGTTGCAAATACTTTACTTTCAGGAATACCTTTTTCTATAATTTCTCTTCTCATACCTTCATGTGATACAAATATATAATCAGTTTCTTCATTTCCAATTAGCCATTGATTATGCGTAGCAAAATCAGTCATAACAGTTGCTAATTTGCAATTTATTTTGCCTTGCTTTTTTAGCAATGAGGTCATTTGATTTCCTAAAGGATGACATGAAATGACTACATCTGGATTAAAAGTATGAAATAATTTTAAAATTTTTATGGACATAATTTTACCAATAGAAGTGCTTATATTGGCTACTGGACCATTTTTGGCAAGGTCATAAATGCCTCCCCAAAGTTTGGGTACATTTTTTGTAATATTTTTGTATGCATCAGTGCTAATTTTATCTATTCCTTTATTTATATATTTTACGCAATCCACAAGTTGAACTTCAGCACTTTTATAATTTTCTTCAATATATTGTTTGATTGAAGTAGCTGCTGAAAGATGCCCACCGCCATAAGATGCATAAAAAATTAAAATTCTCATTTCAAAATTAATTCCTTTCTATTTTCAATTAAAGGTATATAAATGTATAAAAATTTTTAAAACAAATAACTTTAAATATTTTATACAAAAACTATTTAATTATTTTATATCATAATTATTAAGCATTATCAATACTTATCTTTTAATAAAAATTTATATTATACGAATATTTTTTGCAATATTGTAAAAAATAACCAAGAATAATTAAATTGTTAAATTTTATAGTTAAAATATAATATTTAAATAATATTAT
>JBPOHA010000030.1:0-12567 GCA_052036095.1 Bacillota bacterium | reverse complement strand
TATAGGCAAACAGCATAAAAAAATAGCACTAAATTTTAGTGCTAATGTTTAAAAGTTTTTGGGACATTTTCCCTTTTACTTGACATGGTTGTCAATAATTTTGTCTTAATTTTATTCGCCATTTTTTATATGTAAATTTCATTTATTTTTAAATTCTGTCATTTACTTTTATAATTCATCATTATTTTTTATATTAATATATATTTAATTTTTAGTAATACTGAATATTTTCAAAGGTTAATTTCGAATGTTTGATTTATTCTAGTTTCCTTTAGCAATTATTCTATTATGTGGCTGATATGTATCTCTTGAAATTAAAGTCTTTGAAATTACTTCTCCATTTAGTTTAAGAATTCTATATGTTTCCGATTTTGCTCCATTTGAACCATTTTGTATTACTTTAGTTTGGCCACTAGATAAGCTTGAATCTGTTGTATATGTTGTTTTATATGATATAGTTGACGTTTTATATGATTGTATTTCTACATCATACTCTGTAGATTCATTTAATCCCCAAATTTTTATATAAACATTTTTACCTGATGTTGTTGCTGATATTTTTATTGGGTAACTCCTAGAATTTTTAAATTTAAAATCTGGTGAGCCCCATGATACTGTTGCATCTGTTCCTATTGGCACATACCCTACTAAAAATTCATGATTGCTTCTATCTACTATTTCTAAGTTCGCTCTTAATACTGCATTATATAATGTACTTGAAACTTGGCATATTCCTCCACCAATTCCTGTTGCTACTGTTCCATTAACATATACTCCTGCTTCTTTAAAACCAGACTGTGCTGTACGTTGTCCTACTGTGCTATTAAATGAGAATGTTTCACCTGGCATAATTACTTTTCCGTTTATTTTAGAAGTAGCAAGTGCAATATTAGTTGATCTATTTGAACTACTTGATGAATAATTGGTTGAATATGATGCTAACTGATTTGGAAATGCTTCTGAACCTATTTGATCAGTTGTAACATTTGGATATAATACTTTTAAAGGAATTGTATATGTTGAACTATTTCCATCAATTAATGCTTTTGCTTCATCTATGCTAATTTTAAAATCTAGACCATTTGATGATGCATGAATTGTATATGGATTACTTGAAAAATATGCATCTACCGCTGCTTGGTAAATTTCAGTATGAATTTTATCAATATCAATCGAAGCACATTTTTTATTTTCGATTGGAACAATTATTGGATCTGTATTATAATCTATTATTATAAATTTTTCTATGATAATGTTCTTTAGTTCATCTTTGTTAGTTATAGCTCCATCGTTTCCAGCAGTTATTACTAGGTTATTACCATCTATTTCATAGCTTGGATCTTTTAATCCATCTTTAAATTGGTTATCCATTTGGGTTACTAGTTCATTTAATTTATCACTACTAATAGTAAAATCTGGTGTTAAACTAAATTTGTTTAAATATGTATTTATAATAGATAAATTATTTTGAAATATATTGCCATCTCTTCCTATCATATAGGCTTGATTTATTACTTTGTCCAAATCATAATTTGCATCTACTTGATTTGGTAAAAAAGTATACATTTCTTCATTATGTTTTAAAATTACATCATCATCTAATCTATTACTTAATGCCTGCGTTAATGTTTCTTTTGCATCTTCTTTTGTTTTGTTTGAAACATCAATTCCTAATATGCTAATTCCATTTAGAATTTTATCATTATTCATGTTTATAAGTGCAAAAATTGTGGAAAGTACTCCTAAAATAATCAATAGCACAATTAAAATAATTCCAAATATAAATAATTTAGAATGTTTCTTTTTATTATTATCATTATTAGTAGATATTATCTTTTTGGCTTCTTTAAAGATTTTTGCTTCCTCTTTTGTAAGAGGGGACTTGTCACCAGTAAAAAGAATTTCGTTCATTATGTAACCTTTCCAATCTATAACTTTGCTATTATAAATCATATCTCTATTTAACAATAAATAAAATAAAAAGTAAAGATTATTAAGTAAAAAACTAAAACCATTTGGATTTCAGTTTTTATATAATAAACTTTAATAGCCTTTTCAAGTTTTTATATTAAATTTTTCATATTTTTTAATAGCTAATTTAAATTTTTTTACATTACATTAATTTTTTTATAATTGATTTTATGTTTTCTCCAGTTGCTACATACGCATTGATATTGAATTTTCTCCCCATCTCAACATTTTTTATTTTATCATCAAAGAAATATATATTATTTGGATTATCATTTATTTTTTTTAATACTGCTTCATAAATTTCTTTATCTGGTTTTATTGCTTTTAACTTATATGATAAAAATACGTCATCAAATAAATTTATATCTAGTTGCTTTTTTAATTCATCATAGTTAAAAGGAATTAAATTAGAAAAAAGATAAATCTTGTTTCCCTTTTCTTTTAATTCTTTTATAACTTCTATAGTATCTGTATATATTCCTCCGTATTTCTTTCCTATATTAATATAATTTTCTTTATACTCTTGATATGTCATATTAGGATGAATAAGATATTTATTTACATCTTTTATGAATTTTTTATAATTATACATCCCCTTTTCCAAATCTTTATACTTTTCCATATATATGTCACAATATTCAACTTTTGGAGTAATTAATTCATTTTCTAAAAGATTCTTATCAATTTTTTTTGCTATAACTCCACCTAAATCAAAAAGGAAATGTTTCATTTTATATATTGTATGATATATTTATATTTTAAATATTCATACTCTCCTTTCATATATTTATAAGATATTCTTTCTTTTTCTAAAAATTCAATTTTACTTTTTGTAGCTTTAACAATATAATTATATCTGCTACAGTTATTACATGTGATAATTTAGCTTTTTCTTAACTTTAAAAATTATAGCACTTTAATATCTTTTTTACAATGCGAGGCATGAAATTTTAGATTACTTTTATAGAACTTTTTTTTTGATTGATTTTCCAATGCGTATGTATTTTCCATCTTATTTATAATATAATTTTTTATTTATTTTTATAAATACTAGCTTTTTATATTTTTTTATTCTATAATTTAGAAAAATAACTTCTATTTAAGGAGGATTTATGTCAAAAAAACTTAAGATAATTTTAGTATTAATTTTTGCTTTTATAATATTTGCAATATTTGAAAAATGTGAAGCCAATTCTATCAATAAAATTTCTATGGATATTGCAATTGATGATAATGGTACTGCAAGTGTTACAGAAATTTGGGATTGTAATGCTTCTCAAGGTACTGAAGTATATCACCCATATTATAATTTAGGTAATTCAACTTTTAGTAATCTTGCTGTTTCGGATAATGGTACTGATTATCAAACATTATCTAGTTGGAACACTGTAGGTACTCTATCAAGTAAAGCTAATAAATGTGGAATTCATACAATTTCTAATGGTATTGAATTATGTTGGGGAATTAGTCAATATGGAACTCATAAATATATTGTAAAATATAATATAAGTAATTTTGTTTCAACTTTGACTGATTCACAAATGATTTATTGGACTCTTATTCCCTATAACTTTTCTTCTGAAATTGGAAGTGCATATATTAAAATTCATACTAATTTTAATATTTCCAGCAATGTTGGCGTATGGGGATATGGCAATTATGGTGGTACTGCATATGTTTACAATGGGTATATTGAAATGCAATCCAAAGGAAAACTTTCTACTGATCAATATATGACAATATTGGTGCAATTTCCAAGTGGAACTTTTTCTAAAAATACTAATAAACTAAATAATAATTTTAACTATTATTTAAATATGGCTGAAAATGGTTCTGCAAAATATGTAAAGTCTAGTAATACTACTTCCTCTAGCAAATTTCTTTTTATTTTAGTGTATATTATGATGGTGCTTGCACTCTTTTTATTTTATTTTCTTATTAATAAGGGAGTACCTCCTTTAAAATTTTATTTTAATACTTCAAAAAGTAACATTAAATTTGGAATTGGAGAAAAATCAATTCCAAATGATATTCCATATTTTAGAGATATACCTTGTGATGGAGATTTATTTGAGGCATATTATATTGCATACCAATATAATATTTTAAAAAATAAAAATGATATATTTGGAGCTATTATTTTAAAATGGTTGAAAGATTCATTAATTAAAATCGGTAAAAAAGAGGCAGGGCTTATATTTAAAAAAGAAAATATCATAATTATATTAAATGAAACTAATATATCTAGCATAACAAATAAAAAAGAGAGACAACTATTTTATATGCTAAAAGATGCTAGTAAAGATGGCATTTTAGAAAATCATGAATTTGAGAACTGGTGCTATTCATCTTATTCTAGAGTATTACGTTGGTTTGATGATATTGCATATGAACAAAGAGATAATTTAGTTGCAAAAGGATTAATAGCTTCTAATTTAAAGAATTATGGATTTTATAGTCAAATAACATACTCTGCTACTTCTAAATTGAAAGAAGAAGCAATTAAATTGGCAGGGTTAAAAAAATTTTTACTCGATTATTCTACGATTGTTGAAAAGACAATAGTTGAAGTCAAATTATTTGAAAAATATTTAATATTTGCTCAAATATTTGGAATTGCTAAACAAGTATCGGCAGAATTTAAAGAATTATATCCAGAAGTAATTGAGCAATCTTGTTATCAATCTTTTGATAATATTGTATATTTAAATATGTATACTTCCCATTGGGCTTCAAGTGCTTATATTGCAAAAAATCAAGCAGAAGCTAGAGCTTCTGGTGGTGGGGGATTCTCTTCTGGTGGAGGTGGCGGTGGCTCCTTCGGTGGTGGAGGCGGTGGCGGTGGCTTCCGTTAAAATTAGATATTCTAATAAAAAAAATGAATCGATTATCGATTCATTTTTATTTAATTATGCTTTTTTAAAGTTTAATAGCTCAATTAAATTATTATTGGTGCGACTGAAGGGATTCGAACCCCCAACCTTTCGGTTCGTAGCCGAATGCTCAATCCAGTTAGGCTACAGTCGCAAATAGTAATTATAAATTATTTACTATAACATATAAATTCTATAATAATAGCAATATTTCGTAATTACATATTCTATTATACATAAAAAATCTTCAAATTTCAAGCCCATTGATAAAAATAATATAGCATGTTAAGTTTTTGTTATATCTAAAAGTTTGCTTAAACTTTACAATACTCTCAATTTTGGTTATATATATTTATTATTTTTAATAGTCAATAAAAATCCTGTTATTTTTTATTTGCTGCTTCCTGATGAAGTTCCACTTTGGCTTCCTCCGCTGCTTCCGCTTGGTGGCTCTCCCATATTTCCACTTGATGATGAACCTCCTGGTCCTCCTTGCATTCCGCTTGATGAATCTCCACTTCCTGAGCCTCCTGGTCCTCCACTCATTCCTCCAAAATTCATGCTTGATTTTGAATTAGTTGAAGTTGTTTTCGTTATTTGGACTGTTGCCCCTGATTCTATTCCAGATTTTATTACAATATAAGCATCATTTGATATTCCTGTTTCGACTTTTACTGATTCTGTTGTTCCATCATCTTTTACCACTGTTACTGTACTTACTCCGTTTGAAGTTGTTACTGCTTCTGTTGGAACTACTACTGCATTTTCTGCTTTTTCTAGAATTATTGCAGTTTTTCCAGTCATTCCAATTAAAGTTGAGCCGTCATTTTCAAATTCTATAGTAACTGTAAATTTAGATCCACTTGATGAATATGTCGCTGTACTACTTATATTTGTTACATATCCTGTATATGTTTTATTTAACGAGGTTACTTCAATTTGCGCTTCTTGGCCAACATAAATTTTACTTAATTCATCTTCTGAAACTTTTACTGTTGTGGTTAGTGTATCGGTTCCTTTAATTGTTATCTCATTTTTACTAGTACATATACTTCCTGAGTCTGGTACACTAATTGCTGTTATTACACAATTACATGGTGCTGTTAGATATGTACCATTTGTATATTTTAAAATATTTGTCCCTGCTGTTACATATTGATTTGTTTCTACATATATTTCTGAAAAATAATAATTAGTGTGCAATTCTAATTTTTCTTCAAATGTTGTACTAATTTCTCCTTTTGATGAAATTGTATTCATTATTGTTTTGGTCTCAGCTTGAGCTTCTGTAGTTGTAGTCGTAGTGCTTGAGCTTGATGTTGAGCTTGAAGCTGTGGTAGTTTTACTTGATGATGTTATATTAGAAAATATATTTGGATTGTAATATAAAACTGTCAATACTATCATTATAATAGTAAGAATTACTATTATTAATATTCTTTTATCAAATTTTTTTCTACTTCGTTTACTTTTTTTAGTTGATGATTTTTCTAAATTTAGATCTTTTATTGTTGTGGATTTTTTATCAACGGCTTGAACTGGTTTATTTTCTTCTTTTTTTTCGTCTAAATTTTCATCCTTTTTATTATTCTTTTCATCTTCCATCTATTCTATGCTCCTTGTCTGGTTACATATATTCTATATGTTCGTACACTACCATTTTCTGCAGTTACTGATATTAGCACTTTGTTCTGTCCTACTGATAAATCTGTGTTTCCATATATTTTAACTGTTGATGAGCTATCATATTTAGTGACATCTATGTCCAATGATGTTACACTATTTTCTACAGTTAGTACGTAAGTTGTATTTGTCATTGTGAAATCTGGTTTAAGTGAATATCCGTTTACTGTTATATCAGTCAAATAATTAATATATGAACCTTTATATGTTTCTGCTGTACTTGTTGAAGTTGAAGACTTTGCTGTTGATGTTTGAGCTGTTGTACTTGCAATTAATCCATTTGCACTTTGTGTAGTGCTAGTAGTTCCACTATTTTTTATTGTTTCCATATTATTTGTATTAATATTGTTCATTCCATCTTGACCATTTGACTGAGTATTATTTGTTAATGTGTTTTGATTGCTTGCATTGTTGCTTTCTTTTTCAACAACAGTTATCTTTACTACAGCAGATTTATAATTGTTTTCGTTAGTAGTGTTATTTGTTGTTGAATTTGTTGTTGAATTTTGGTTTAAATTATTTGTTGAATTTGTTATTGAATTTCCTACTGAGTCATCTGTTTCATTAGTTGCTAAATTTTGTGATAATTTATTATTTTCTTGATTTTGTGAGTTTTCGCTCGAAGCTACATTATTTGTATTTTCATTTTTATTATTTTCAATGTCTTCTGTTTGTGTATTAGATTTAGTGGATATTGTTGTATTGGTTGATTCGTTCGTTGTGTCGTTTGCATCTAATGATTCAATTTTAGCTGTTAAAGTAATTGTACTTCCAACAGTTATTTTTTCTGATACTTTATAATATAAAGTTATTGTAGTAGCAGTAAGTTCAGACTTTTTTCCTATTACTGTTATTGTATTGTTATCTGCATTAGTCGTTAGCTTGTTTGTATCTTCACTTTTGGTATCTTCTAATACACTTCCCTCTAAAGTAGAATCTGCTGTTAATGTGAATTTAAAATTTTCATAATCTACTTTAGATAAATCTATTGTCATAGTTATATATCCACCACTTTTTACCTCTGTTTTATCTGTAGTAAAAAATCCTGATTGGCTCTGACTAATTTGCTTTTCCATATTATTAGCATTTACTGCTATTTGGCTTATAATTATTGTTGCAATTGATATTATTGCAATGATTGTACTTCCAGTAATTATTTTTCCTTTTTTCATACTATTTTCCTCCTAACTTTTATTAAATTTATCCTACATATATACACAATTGATTTATTTTTTATTAATTAAATTTGCTATTTTATTAAATGTATTTGCTCTGTTTTAATTTTTTCACTCTGTATGTAATGCATCTATTGGATTTAGCTTAGCAGCTCTATATGCTGGGAATATTCCAAATACAATTCCTATTAGAGCACTCGTTCCAAATGATAACCATATTACACTACTGCTTGATGTAAATGTATATCCAAAGTTTTGTGCAATATTTCCGATTCCAATCCCTGAAACTATTCCTATAATTCCACCTAATATACATATTACAACTGATTCAATTAAAAACTGCATTAATATGTTTCTTCTTTTTGCTCCTAAAGATTTTCTAATTCCTATTTCTTTAGTTCTTTCTGTTACTGATACTAGCATTACATTCATTACTCCTATACCACCTACTATTAATGAAATGCTTGCTATTCCTGCTAATAATAGTGACATTGTATTTGTTACATTTTGCATTGTACTTAATACTGAATCTTGTGAGCTTACACTATAATAGTCGCTTGATATTTCAAGGGTTGATCTTATGTAGTTCTCTATTAAACTTTCTGTTTTTGTTATTTTATCTGAATCTTCTATTTTTACATATAAATTATTTATTGATGAATCTGTTCCTAAATATCTGGCTGTAGTTATTGGTATAATTAACATTTCGTCAATATCTGTTCCCATTGAGCTTCCTTGTTCTTCAAGTACACCTATTACTGTATAATTATCTCCATTTATTTTTACAGTTTGACCTACTGGATCTGCTAAATTAAATAATGTTGTTGCTAAATCTGAGCCTATAATACATACTTTACTTTCATTTTCTATATCTATTATTGATATCGTTCTTCCTTCTGAAAGGGATACATTTGTTACATCTAAATAATTGTTATTTGTTGCTATTATGCTTGCTTTTGATGATGTAGTTGTCCCTCTGCTTACTGTTGCTGAAACTGTTTTATATGGTGCAACTGATTTTACATTATCTAATGCTAGTATTTCATCCATTTGGCTATATTCTAGACTTGCATCTGAAGACGTTATTGATACTGTTAATACATCTGTGCCTAATGATTGAACTTGATTTTTAACTTGTGAAGATGCTCCATTTCCAATCCCTACTAATATTATTACTGATGCAATTCCTATAATTAAGCCTAACATTGTAAGTGCTGATCTTAATTTATTGCTCCAGATGTTTTTTAGTGCTATCTTGATAGTTTCTATAATTTTCATCTAAGTTATTTTCCTCCTTTTTTGTTAATTATTTTCTTGTAGTTTAAATTTCAAATTTTCATCTTTTATTTATTTTCAATTAACATTTTTTATTTATGCAATAACTTTTATTCTTCATAAAGCTTTCCATCAGCTATCCTTACCATTCTTTTGGCTTTTTTTGCTACATTTATATCATGAGTAATAATTATTATTGTTTGACCTTCTTCATTTAAACTTTTAAATTCTTCCATAATTTCTGCACTTGTTTTAGAATCTAATGCTCCTGTTGGTTCATCGGCCAATATTATGTCTGGTTGGCAACATAAAGCTCTAGCTATTGCTACTCTTTGTTGTTGGCCTCCTGATAGTTGTGTTGGTAAATGTTTTTCTCTTCCTTTTAAACCAACCATTTCAAGATATTGATATGCGATTTCTTTTGATTCTTTGTTATTTCTTCCTTGATATATTAATGGTACTTCTACATTTTCATAAGCATTTAATTTTTGTAACAAGTTGAAATTTTGAAATACAAAACCTATTTTTTGATTTCTAATTTCAGCTAAATCATTATCTTTTAAATCTTCTACATCTTCATCATCTAATATATATTCTCCTGAATCTGGTACATCTAAAAGACCTAATATATTCATTAAAGTAGATTTTCCAGAACCTGAAGGTCCGATTATCGAAACAAATTCACCTTTTTCAACTTTAAAATTTATATTGTCTAGAGCCTTTACTTCTTCATCTCCCAGATAAAAACTCTTTTTAATATTTTTTAATTCGATCATTTTTTAATCAATCCTTGCTTATTATATTTGGGTTTTTATGGATTTACCTATAAACCTCTTTTTGAAACTATATTATACAATTTTTATTAATTTCCCATTCCTCCTGGCATTCCACCTTGCATGCTCATTCCAGAAGATCCACCTTGTCCTCCAAATCCTGATGAGCTTGATGAACTTGATGATTTTGAGCTTTTCTTACTTGATGAGCTTGAACTTGTAGTTGTAGTTTCAATCATTTGAATTGTTTCATTTCCTGATAATCCAGATTTAATTTGTACGTAATTATCATTTGAAATACCAGTTTCAACAGTTACATTTTCAGTAGTTCCATCATCTTTTACTACTATTACATATTTAGTATCTCCGCTAGTTTGTACCGCTTCTATTGGAACTGCAATACAATTATCTGCTTCTTCTAGAATTATTGTGCATGATGCTGACATTCCTATCTTAACATTTCCATCATTTGCAAATTCTATTGTTGCTGTAAATGTACTTCCACTTGAAGAATATGTACCAATTGAATCTATCTTAGTGATAGTTCCTGTATAAGTTTTATTATCTACTGCATTTACTGTAATAGTTACACTTTGGCCAACTTTTACACTATTTATTTCTGATTCATTAACACTTAATGTCATATCTAAAGTAGCAGTATTTTTTACTTGTACATAATTACTACTCGTACATATACTTCCTGTATCTGGTACTGAATAACTTGAAATTACACAATCATAAGGTGCTGTTAGATATGTACCATCAGTATATTTAAGAATATTTTCACCTTCTGATACTGTGTCGTCATCTTCTACACACATTGTTGAAAAATATTTAGTTGTTGTTAATGAAAGTTTTTCTGTACTACTTGTAGTTACTTGACCTGAACCTGTTAAAGTTTTTTGAATTGTTTGTGTACTAGCTTGTTTCTCAACTATTGTTGAGCTAGAACTTGTATCACTACTAGTTTTATTTTTGTTAATAATTACCGCTATAATAATACTAGCAATTATTATAATAATTATTAATGATGATATAATTATAAGTTTTTTGTTTTTATTTTTTTTCATTGACTTCCTCCTTATTAATATATAGCAAATTGGAATACTTATAGATAGTTATAAAATTTAAATATCTTTATTTTTCTAAATAGAGTTTTTCACATTTAATACTATACAAAATGAATTTACATATTAATTATTTGAATCGTTTTATATAATAGAAAGAAAGCCTATATATAAGCTTTCTTTCCCCTTTTTGTATTCATTTAAATTTTTAGCTTTTAATTCATGGTTTTTGCCCACATAATAAGTGGCATATTTTAAATCATATATGAATTCAATTTAATTTCTATAAATAATTTTATTTTATAAATAGTTACTCTTTTATAAAAAAATATTTAAACAAATCTAATTGACTAAAAATTTAAACTTTTATAATTTTTTATTTGCTTGTTGTGGTTGATGTTGTTGAATTTGTTGCTGTAGTTGAGCTTGATGTTGTTGTATTAGTTGAAGTTGTATTTCCACCTTTTCCGTTTGGTCCACCACCTGATGGCATTTCACCTGGCGTAAAGTTACCCATACTTTGACCGTTTCCTCCTGGACCGCCTTGCATATTATTTGAGCTACTTGTGTTCTTATTAAATATTAAGAAACATCCTGCTGTTATTACAGCCCCTATCAACGCTCCTATAATTAACATCAAAATTTTATCTTTCATTCTTTTTCCTCCTCTTGTTTTTGATTAACTATATAATAACCTTCTTAGCTTAAATTAACCTTAAACTTTTTAAAGTTTTAAAAATTTCTTTTTTATGTTTACATAATTCGATAAAATTATAGGTTTTATAACGTATAAAAAAATCCATTAAAGTATAAAAAATATACCCATTTGAAAGAATATGTGTTTCTTCCATTGGGTATATTTAATTTTATTAAATATCTCTATTTATACTTTTTATATATCTTTATTTTTATACTTTTTTATTAAATTTTGTATATCTTGTTTTTTATAAAAAATATGTGCAATTATCATATTACTATTTTTTATTGTATAAAATACAATAAAATTATTTATATAAATTTTATACCATTTTAATTCTACATTTCCTTCACTTTTATATACTTCATAGTTTTCTGGATTTTTACTTCTATTTTTTATTTCATGCTCTACTTTCAATATTAGCTTATTCGCTGCATCTTTGTTATTTAGATTATATGTAATATAATATGCAATATCATTAAGTTCATTATAAAATGAATTTAAATATTTAATATTATAATTACTTTTTAGCATTTATGTTCCTCCTTACTTTTGAATATACTTCTTCACTAGTAAGATACTGAGTTTTTTCATTGTTAATTTCATTTTCTGATTCTTTTAATGCTTGTTCAATATTTTCAGTTTTGTATTTCATTTCTAATTTATTTTCTAAATTTGACTCTTGTAATAATTTTGAATATTTTTCTAAGCTAAGAACCACCATAGAACCATAACCATTTTTCGTTAGATATACTTCTTCATCTTCTTTCAAAACCATCTTCTCTATTTCAGGATATTTATTTCTTAAATCTGAAACTGGTCTTATATTTATCATCTTAATCTCCTTTTAAATTATCATAATTTTATTATTATTTTATCATAATTTTGTGATATTTTCAATGAATTATTTAATTTTTATTTATTTTGTTTCACATCAATTGTAACACTACATTATTTAATTTTTATTTCGATTATTGTCCCTTTTGGATTATTATGTATTGCTCTAATTGTTCCTCCATGTTCTTGAATTATCGTATTTGCTAGAGAAAGTCC
>JBPOHA010000065.1:0-21946 GCA_052036095.1 Bacillota bacterium | reverse complement strand
ATTATCTCTTTGAGAATTGTGGTGCTTTACGAGCTTTCTTTAATCCGTACTTTTTTCTTTCTTTCTCACGAGAATCTCTTGTTAAGAATCCGTTTGATTTAAGTACTGCTCTATATTCTTCTTCACTAGCTGCATTTAGTGCTCTAGCTATTCCATGACGTACAGCTCCAGCTTGACCTGAGAAACCACCGCCTATTACTTTAACATCTGCATCAAATTTTGAAAGAGTATTTGTTACTGTTAAAGGTTGTTTTACAATAACTCTTAATGTTTCTTCTCCAAAGTATTCTTGGATATCTTTTCCATTAACAGTAATTTTTCCTTTTCCTTCAGTAAGTCTAACTCTTGCGATAGAACTTTTTCTTCTACCTGTTCCTAAGAATGTTTCATTCTTTGACTTAGCCATCTATGTTTCCTCCTCTTAAAATTTCCATATTTCTGGTTTTTGTGCTGCATTTTCATGTTCAGCTCCTGCATATACTCTTAATTTTGTCAACATATCACTGCCTAAGCTATTGTGTGGAAGCATTCCTTTTATTGCTATTGTCATAGCTTTTGTTGGTTGCTTTTCCATCATATCCTTAGCTAATATATGTTTCATATTTCCAATATATCCAGTAAAATGTGTATATACTTTTTGATTCATTTTATTTCCTGTTAAAATTGCTTTAGCACAATTTGTAACAATTACATAATCTCCTACATCCATATTTGGTGTATAAGTAGGTTTATGTTTTCCTCTAAGTAATTTTGCTGCTTCTGAAGCAACTCTTCCTAAAGGCTTGTTTTCAGCATCAATTATATACCATTTTCTTTCTATTTCGCTTTTCTTAACACTATAAGTAGTATTATTCATGGTAATCTTTCCTCCAATCATAAAAATAATATATATATGAAACCTTCAAAACCAACCGGGGAATCGCTTTAAAAGGTCATATTTCAATACGTGCTTTATTATTTTATTACAAAATGCAAAAAAAGTCAAGGAATTTTGCAAAAAATATTGACATAATTAAAATTTTATAGTATTATTAATATTGTTATTAAAAGAAGAAGATTTACTTCTCACCTTCACATCTAGTCTATAAGTTGATTTGCAGTTATTATTGTAAAAAAACTTATGATTATTTTAGGAAAAGGTATTTATAAATAATTTTCAAATATAATATCATTATAATATATAATATTTGCAATATTTTATAAATAGAGAAGTAGATTGGTAATAATACCAATCTTTTTTTAATCAAATTAGGAGGTGTTTTAATATAAAACAAGAATTACCAATTAATGAAGAAATCAGAGCTGATAAAGTTCAAGTTATTGATGATAATAATCAAAAATTAGGCGAACTTCCTTTAAGTCAAGCTTTAGATTTAGCTTATGAAAAAAAATTAGATTTAGTTTTAGTTTCTGCTGGAAATCCAAAAGTTTGTAAAATAATGAACTATGGTAAGTTTAAATTTGAACAATCTAAAAAAGAAAAAGAAGCAAGAAAGAAGCAAAAGAGCTTTGAGCTTAAAGAGATTAGAATTACACCAAATATTGATACTCATGATTTTGATTTCAAAGTTAAAAATGCTCAAAAGTTTCTAGAAGATGGCAATAAAGTTAAGATTACTGTTAGATTTAGAGGAAGAGAAATGAATTATATTAAGCTTGGAGAAGAAGTTTTAAATAATTTTATTACAAATCTTTCTGAAATAGCAATAGCTGAAAAAAGACCTATTCTAGAAGGTAAAAATATGTTTATAATATTAGCTAAAAAAGTTTAATTCTATTTCGCTTGTTAAATATATTTTTATTGAAATTACTAGATACAATTTAGTAATTTCAAATTAAGTTTTAAGTTTATAATGTTAGCTAAGCTAATTTTTATATATAATTTTAAATTGCAAGGAGGAAATTATTATGCCAAAGTTAAAAACAAATAAAGCTGCAAAGAAAAGATACAGCTATACGGCAACTGGAAAAGTTAAAAGAACAAAAAGTAATAGAAGACATTTACTAGGAAATAAAACTAGTAGACAAAAGTCTAGCGGAAGTGTTGCAAATGCTTACGTTGATAGTACTTGTAAAGAACATGTAAAAAAATTATTACCATATGGTAACTAATATTGATAATAGCAATAAGAAAGGAGAATTAAAATGGCAAGAGTAAAAACTGCAATAATTACAAGAAAAAAACATAAAAAGATTTTAAAAAGAGCAAAGGGTTATTTTGGTGCAAAACATTATAGATTTAGACAAGCTAAACAAGCTGTTATGAAATCTGGTGTATATTCATATGTTGGAAGAAAAGATAAGAAAACTGATTTCAGAAGATTATGGATTGCAAGAATTAACGCTGCTGCAAGAATGAATGATATGACATATAGCACTTTAATCGCTGGATTAAAGAAAGCTAATATCACAATCAATAGAAAAATGTTAGCTGATTTAGCTGTTACAGATTCTAAAGCATTTGCTGAAATCTGCAAATTAGCTAAAAGTGCAAAATAATTAAATATGATTTTTTATAATTTTTAAGTTTACTTATTTATTATTTTAAATTCAATTACATTAATTACGTAAAACGTTTTATAAAATATAATAAAAAGACTTATGAGTAATCCAATAAATATTGTTGAAATGCTCATAAGTCTTTTTTATTTTGTCTTATATTTTTTATTTTATCTTATATTTTTTATTTTGTCTTATATTTTTTATTTTATCTTATATTTTTATTTTATCTTATATTTTTATTTTATCTTATATTTTTATTTTATCTCGTATTTTCCATTATTATATGTTAGATATATTTCATCTCTATTATCTTTTAATAAACTATTATAAAGTTCATCTGAAATATCATACTCTTGAAATTCAGTATTGTCTGAAACTTTAGTTAAGTATATGTATTTTTCATCGTCCCCAATTTCATCTAATTTATATTCTGCACCATTTACTCTGCAATTTTTTAAAAAGTCTTTTTCTTCTGTTGCTATTGAATTTTTTAAATTCATAAGACTTTTATTTATGCTCTGTGTTAAATCTTCTTTATATTCCAAATTTTCATTTTGCATTATATAATACCCATCTTTTAATTCAGTTTGCTTTATAAATTCTGGATACTCTGAGTTTATATTGTAATGTTTCTCTTCCCCATTTTTTACTTCATATATGTCTCCATATTGTTTTATTATTTTTCTGCTTTCTACTTGATATTTAGCTTTTGAATCTTCAGTTTTGAATTTTTGTGTATTTTCAGTTGATTTCCTATTTTCTCTTTTTGTATTCTTCATTTCTATATTATTAGCTACATTATCTTTCGAATTACTTTTTGAATAATTATCCAAATTTTTTTTCATATATTCGCTTAATTCTTTCGCTAAATCTTTTCCAGCTGTTTTGGCTTTCTCTTGTATAATTTTATTTAAGTCAATTTCTAAATCCATTCAATTAATCCTTTCAAATTATTTTTTTATTTTCTAAAATTACGATTACTCCATTATGCTGTGTTTATTTTTATATAAATTATTATCTATTAATATTCTAATGTTTTATTATTCTTATTTATTTTTTAGATATCATCAATTATTTCCATCTAAGTTTATTTTTACTTCTGTTTCTAAAATATTGTTTCCATCACTTGCTATCCAAAAAGATGAGCAATTTGTATCTGTTCTCAAAATTTTTGCTCCAACACTTTCAATTCTTGACAAAGCCTTGCTATTAGGTAGCCTATATGAATTGTTTTTTCCAACTTCAATTACTGCATATTGTGGATTTACTTGCTTTAAAAAATCTGCAGAACTACTTGTATTTGATCCATGATGACCTACTTTTAAAACATCTATCTTATTCCAGCTTCTAGCAGTTTCAGCTTCTTTTTCGGCGTCACCCATAAATAAAAATGAATTATCATTATATTTTAATTGAATTACAATTGAACTGTTATTATCGCTTATCCCATCATAATTCATGACCGACATTATCTCACAATTGCTATTATCTAAGTTGAATTTATCACCTTGATTTGGATTTATAGTATTAATATTCTTATCTTTTGCTGCTTGAATTGCATTTTTATAATCCGATTCATTTGAACCAACTGTTGGGATATAGAAATTTTCAATGTCTATATTTTTAATTACATCATCTATTCCACCAATATGGTCTTCATCTGAATGTGTTCCAATTAAATAATCAATTTTACTAATTCCTATTGAGTTTAAATAATTAACTACATTATTTCCATCTTCATTATTCCCAGCATCAATTAACATTACTGAATTATTAAATTTTATTAAAGTGCTATCAGCTTGTCCTACATAAAAAAATAATACATTTAGCTTGCCATTATTTAAGTCAACATTATCAACTATATTTGTTGATACTTGTTTAGCTGTTTCTTCTGTATTAGTTGATACTTGCTTAGAACTTTCATTTTCCTTTGTGTTATCTTTATTACTTTGCATTAAAGATTCAGCCATTAAATTAGATTGAGTAATTTCATTTTGGTTGTCAAATTTAGATTGTTGACTATTATCAGCACTTTTAGCTTGAAAATATCTGTTCATTCCAATAAAAATTATAGCTGATAAAAAGATAATTATGCTTATTATTTTATCTGTTTTTTTATTACTAATTTTATTAAAATTTCTTTTGCTCATATTATTACCCCATAAAACTTTATTTTTATTATATTTTAAATTTATTTTAGTCGTTTTTTTGATACTATTCTTTATTATTTAAATTATTTTTTTCTGTAATACTGTTTTTATTTCATAAATTAGATTTCTATCCTATCACATTTTCCCATTTCAATTATCTTATCATATTTCAATGCTGTCACATTTTCCTGTTTCAACTATATTATCATATTTCAATGCTAAATACATTATTTTATTAAATATTTTTATTTTTTTATAAGACATATTTTTTTATTTAATTTTAAAATGTGCAGTTTTTATACAATAAAGTAAATTTTATACGAATTATATTTAATTTAAATATTTTTTTATTTTATATCAGCTGTGCAAAATATATCATATAATAATAAGATTAAACTTTTATTTTATATAATAGATTAAGATATATAAATATAAAGCAAAAGATGGAAAGCCTTTCAGTTTCCCATCAAGTTCATTGTATCATCTTTTGATAAGCCATTCAAATTATAATATGTTTCTGGAATTTTTCCTACTATTACAGCTTCTGCAAGCAGTACCTCTGTTTTTACTTCTTCATCAGTATCTTTATATGGAGTAAGTACACTAATCTTACAATCAATATCCATATATATTTTATGTAATGTTTGATTAATTCCCGCTTCTGTAAAATCAGACCTAATATTAGTTTGAATATCACCTGCGGTAAGCATTCTAAGCTCAATATTTGGCCCTCTACCTGCTAATAATTTGCTACTAGTTAAGCTACCTATTCGTATATAAAAGCTGTTGTTTGTTCTTTCATTAAGAGCATTTTGTATATCAAGAGCAATTTGAGTAGTTACTTTATTAACATTAGTTACATTTAATTTCATCATTGTAACATTTCCATTTTCGTCTTTATCTACAATACACAAATCTTGATAAGTTAAATCCTTCATTGCTTCTTTGCTTGCCTCATTAGAAAGTTTAGCTGCTGTACTTCTGGCAAGTACTCTTGATTGCCTTTCTAACATTGGATTAATTGAATTAATTATATTTATTGCTGTAGCATACGCTATTATTATTGCAACAATCATAAGTACCAAAAAATTTTTATACTTCTGATTTACTTTTTTATTTTTTTTATTATTTTCAGGAGTATATATTATTTTTGGAAGTCTAAATCTTGAATAAATCTTATCCATCTTACCCCATGTATTTACTTATAAATAATTGTGTCCCTGGAATTAATTGATCTGTTGTTAGTTCGTTTTCACTCATTATCATATCTTTTGTACTTCTAAATCTCTTTGCCAATCCCCATAAATCATCTTCTGCTTTTGTAAAATAGATTACCATATTATAATTATTTATATTGTTATCTTCAGCTTCTGTAATATTATTTATTAAATTTATACTAATATCATTTGATGAACTTACAATAAATTGTATATCTATATTTATATCAACACTTCCATCAGGCATTATATTAAAATCTTGTGTTGTAATATCTGTTTTTATCTCAGCTACTGCATCTTGGACAGTTCCAGCAGTTGTCATTTTATACTCAAATGGTATCTCTAATTTTTTTATGCTTATTCCTGTCATTTTGTTTATTGAATGTGTAAACATACATATAACAGTGCCATCTATTTGCGTTTCTCCATTATAAACTTTTACATTATTTGTTGCTACGTTTACATCTACATCATAAACTTTTTCATCTGCTAATTCTAACATTTCCTTTTGCCTTATCGTATATACATCTTTATAAAGATTTTTGTTTTGTATTGTTCTTATAATTTTTTGCTCATAGTTTAGATTTTTACTCGGACTATATAAATCTTGTATTACATTTATTGGCTTTGTATCATAAGCAATTACTTGCATTCCGACCTCAACTTCAGCATATATAGAATGATCTTGTGTACTATTAGGCTTAATTATCATATTATTAATTTCAAATTCAGAATCTAATACATTATTTTCTGAAATGTCTTGTATATCAATAAATCCTACTACTGGCATGGTTTTTGTTAAAGAATTTATTCTTCCATCATCTGTTGAATATAACATTTTTATTTTTACTTCTGACTTTGCTAAAACCTTATTATAGCTTACTTTTATATCTTTGTTGCATATATAAGCATTTACTTTTAAAATTTCTACTAAATTATCTGATTTATCTATTTGAATAGTCTCTTTTGCATTTGCTTTAGTTTTTCCACTCCCTACCATTGAATTTACATTATATGTTTTTTCTAATTTTTGAATATCACCTAACTTTACATTATTTACAAATTCTGTACTTGAATTGCTAAATAACTTTACTTCAAAATTTAATGTTGCCTTTATATTTAATTTTCTTTCATTTATTACTTTGCACTCTATATTTTGTAATATTACTTCACCCATTTGTGTCATATCACTTGTAGCATTATCAATATTTATTATTTGTGAAAATTCTAATGTATGATTTAAACTTCTTGCCATTCTTGTTTTTCCATCATCGCCTAAATACATAATATAAATATTTACGCAACCATCTATTTTAATTTTTCCTTCTAATATCTCCTTTTTATACACATTTACTACACCGCTTGTTTGTATTACTCCAAGCACATCAGGTTTTATATCCGGTACAATGCAATCGCCTTCAACTGTGTTTGTTTCATTTTTATTTGCAATAATTTGATTAATACTAAGAACACTCTTTTCTAATTCTATTGCCATAACCTACCTCCTATAAGTATCAATATTTGATATTTTTATCTTAATAATATATATGTTTACTTTTAGGAAATATTACTATTTTTATTTTATTCATAATAATATTCTAATTATTTTAAAAGAATTCAGCTTTTATAAATTGTTTCTAGCCAAAGTTATATACTTTGTAGAATGTTTTTTGCATTTTATTATTTTCAATAAATATAGTGTTATTATAAATCAAACACTATAAAAACCCCCAGTATAACTGGTGGTTTTCTCCTAAAGTTTAAAAAAACTGTCAAAAGATTTCTCTTTTAACAGTTTTATTTTATACAATTATATCTTACACTATTGCTTTAACTTTTCTAGCGACCTTAAGCATTGGTGGAATAAGTGGACTATAACTTTCTCCATCAAATACATCAACTTCTACTGTTCTAGTTAGAACATCCTTATATTGATAAGATACATTTCTTTCGTTCTCTTCATATTTTACTACAAAAATATTAGGGTAAGCTTTCTCTATTGTTGCTTCTTTTTCAAACGACCTACTTCTTCCTAAAGACCCTTTTACAATTATCTTTTGTCCAATTTTTTCTCCTATGTTAGACTTTAAATTTGCAATGTCATCTTGGTAAATCATTTAATCACCTACTTTTTTTAAGATAACTAGATATTATCATGAAAGTGCCAAAAAGTCAAAGATTTTTTCGTCATGTTTTTGAGTATGTCTTTACAGTTTCAATATGTTTGGAGTTTTGTTACAATTGTGTTACATTTTTAAAATTCTACATTTTTTTCATAAAATAGACATATTTTTGTTATTTTGTTGTTATGTCTATTCTTATTGTAAACTATATTTAGACTTAGAAAATTATATTTTATTTTTTACTACTTTTAAACATTTTAAATTCATTAATATTGAATTATTTTATATAAATTTCTGGATTTACATATTCTCCATTTTTCATTAATTCAAAATGTAAATGACTTCCATCAGATGATTCAAATACAGCTGAATTTCCAACTGTTCCTATACTGTCACCTTGTTTTACTTCTTCTCCTTCTTCTACAAATTCTGTACTTAATAGACTTGAATATACACTTGTAAATCCATCTTTATGCTCTATTGTTATGCTTAGTCCATATCTAGGATCTTGTTTTATTGACTTTACTGTACCACTTTTTACTGCTTTTACTACCGTTGTTTTCTCCGCTTCTATATCTATTCCTCTATGAGTTGTCCATTCTTGTAATGTTTCAGAATATATTAGGCCATCCATTGAAAATGGCTTTGTAATTTTTCCTTCGATTGGCATTATAAAATTGTCATTATCTGTATTATCTTTTTCATTTGTAGAATTAATCTTATTTTCTTCTGCTTTTTCGCTTTTATTTGTACTATCTTCTGAATTATTACTCTCTTCTTGGATATTTTCTAGATCATGTACGTCGTTCGTGTTATTTTTTTCACTACTAGCATTATTATTGTTCAAAATATTCAACGTTCCACTAGAAATTGAATTTTCAACTTCATTTATATTTTTACTTAAGCTTTTACTAGCTTCTGATATTATTAAATCACTATTATTAGAACCTTTTAATTTATTTAATTCTGCAGTTTCGCTGCTTTGACTTGGTGTCATTGATATTATAATTGCTATTGATAATAACGTAATTGCAATTAGAAAACCAACAACGCTGATATTCCTTCTCCTTGCCATTTTTTCTTCATTATTGGCATTTTCTTCTCTTTTTTCTCTTCTCATATATATCCTCCTAAATATATTAGAAATTAAAGATTTTCATATATCATAAAAGACTTATATTATAAAAATCAACCATTTCTAATTAATTTCAAAACTATTATTAGGATTATTTCCTTATTTTAGGAAAATATACATATTGAGTCTTGTTAAATTATATTTTTGTAATTTAATAAATAAACTTTTAAAAATTCACAATTTCTACTCCTGTATAGAAATGTTTTATTATATCTTCATAATTGCTTCCTGTTTTTGCCATTGCATCCGCTCCCGTTTGGCTCATCCCAACTCCATGACCATATCCTGTAACTTCAAATTTAATATTATCTTCGTCAATTTCAACTTTAAATTCTGCTGATTTTAATCCCAAAATTGTCCTCATTTCTATTCCTGATAAATTCAAATTTCCTATTTTAATTTTTTTGACTCTTCCTGCATCAGTATATTCAAGTATCTTAATTGCATCATCATTATTATAATTAATGTTAAAATCACTATGTTTTGCTTTCATTTTTTCTTCTAATTCTGACTTTGTCAATATTACCTCTGAGCTATATTGTGAATATGCATCTTCACCAGCAGTTTGCACAGATTGTAAGTATGGATAATTTGTTCCTCCCCATACATCTGCTGGAATTTCAGTAACTCCTCCACTATTTGAATGGAAAAATGCGTCGATTGGTTCTCCATTATAAGTTATAATTTTTCCAACTGTATTTTTGACAGCTAGTTCTATTCTATTCCAATTTTCTTCTCTTGCATTCTCATCCCATTTTGAAAGTCTGTCCTCTTTAGTTATCCATGCTTGGCAACATTTTGGATCATCACAAATGTCGGCATTTTGGTGTTTTCCTTTGCTATTTTTTATGCTATATATTGTGTACGTCCTAGCAACAATTGCTTGAGCATTAAGTGCTTCTTGTTCAAACGTGGCAGGCATTTCGCTTGAAACTACACCTAGCAAATATTGATCTAAATTAATTTCTTCCACTTCTCCTGTTTTTGAATGTAATAATTTAATAGTTTTATATTCTTTATAATCATAATCTCCAATATTAACATTACTACTGTCAGTTTTATTTTCTTCAGTTTTATTACCGATTATCTTTTGTATTAGAATCATTATTTTTTGCGTCGCTACTTGTATCAGGCTCTTTTATATTTCTACTTGTTTCAGAATCTTTTGTGCTACTGCTTGTATCGGAATCTTTTGTACTACTGTTTATATCAAGCTGATTATATTTTAAATTTCCATTTTCTTCTGCTAATTGAAGTTTATTACAAGCTACTGTAAATAATATAGGAAATAAAAATATTATGCAAAATATTATAATACAAAATATAACTATCTTTTTCATTAAACCTCTTTCATTTTAATATTAATTATTTTTTATTATTATTAAGGTATTGCTCAATATTTATAACTTCAAAATATTAGCATACTTTACATATTTAAAAATATAAAATATTTTTAAGCCTCTTTTAAATCATTTTCTAAATTTTTTAATGCTGATTTCTCTATCCTTGATACTTGTACTTGACTAATTCCAATTACCTTAGCGACCTTTTTTTGAGTCTGACATTTATAATATCTTAGAAATATCACCTTCTTCTCTCGTTCATTTAACTTATTTATACTTTCTTTTAAAGAAATGTTATTTACTATTTTTTCTTCACTGTTATCGTTTGATTTTATTCTCTCCATTAAGCACATTCCATCTTCATCAATTTTATCTTCTAGCGATTCTGGTCCATTAGCTGAATCAATTGCTAACAATATTTCTTCTTTTGGTTCCTTCAGCTTTTTAGATAGTTCTTCTATAGTAATATTAGGTTTATTTTTTTCTTCTTCTCTTATCTTTGTTGCTAATTCTTTAAGTTGTCTTGATACTTTAATTGGACCATCATCACGTAAAAATCTTTTTATTTCACCTATTATATATGTAACAGAAAAGGTTGATAATGCAACATCATAATTAAAGTCAAATCTTTGTATCGCTTTAATTAGGCCTATTGAGCCTATCTGATAAATATCTTCCATATCATATCCTCTGTTTTGAAAACGTCTTGCAATACTATATATTAATCCCATGTTTTCTTTTACAATATCATTTAATGTATCTTTATTTCCATTTTGCGCTTGGAGAATCTTTTGTTTTAAATTTTCATTCATAGATCTCTCCTATTTTTATGCTTCTAATTTTTCAGATATGTCTTTTAAACTAATTTTCTTTTTCATAGTAACTTTGGTTCCAAGTCCTAAAGCTGACTCCACTTTCACATCATCCATAAAGCTTTCCATTATTGTGAATCCCATTCCTGATCTTTCTAAATTAGGTTTTGATGTGTATAATGGTCTCATTGCCATTTCAACATTTTCTATTCCTTTTCCATTATCTGATACCTCTATCTCAACATTGTTAGCAAATATCTTAGCAGTAACTTTTACAATTCCATTTTCATCACCATATCCATGAATAATACTATTAGTTACAGCTTCTGATATTGCCGTTTTTATATCTGACAGTTCATCAATTGTAGGATCTAACTGTGATACAAAAGCTGCAACTGTAATTCTTGCAAATGCTTCATTACATGTTTTACTGCTGAATTCTAATTTCATTTCATTATCATATAACCCCTTCATTAGTATTATCCTCCATCTCTTTAATTTTTATTATTCGCGTAACTCCACTCATTTCAAATATTTTTCTCATTCTGGAACTTACATTTATTAATTCAAAATCTCCACCTAGCATTTTAACCAATTTGTATCTGCCTAATATCATTCCTATACCTGAGCTGTCCATAAAAGAAATGTTACTAAAATCAAATAAAACTTTTCTAGGACTATATCTTTCAATTTCATTATCCATTTTTCTCCTTATCTTATCAGCTGTGTACTGATCAATTTCTTCTGTTAATATAAATGTTAAAATTTTGTTTTCCTTTGCATAATCTGAAATCACATTTTTTCCTCCTAAGTAAATATATTAGTTTCTTCCTACAATAAAAAAAGAAACTATATATATTATAGTTTCTTTTTCCAAATATTTCCATAGTATTGTTTGTCGAATCTTGACAAGTTTTCGACAATTTATTTTAAGAATAAAAGAAAGAAAAAATTAGTTCTCTTTTTAATCAATCTTTAATATTATTAGGTTGATTTATTTTTGAACTAATTTTGCTCCATATTATATTCTTTGAATTTTTAAGTAAGTTTTATTACTATTAGATTAGTTGTTAAATCTTTTGTAATCTAGCTTTAATATCTTCTAACATTTTTGTATATTTTTCTAGTTTATCTTTTTCTTCTTGTATTTTTTCCTTAGGAGCCTTTGCTAAAAAGCCTTGATTATTTAGTATTCCATTGCTTCTTTTTACTTCAGCTTCATATTTTTCTTTCTCTGAATTTAGTCTTTCTTTTTCTTCTTTCATATCTACTAAATCTTCAAGTGGCATATATAATTCTATTCCATC
Source organism: Bacillota bacterium (assembly GCA_052036095.1). Lineage (GTDB taxonomy): Bacteria > Bacillota > Clostridia > TANB77 > CAG-508 > CAG-793. The sequence goes on along the minus strand of JBPOHA010000065.1, from coordinate 9,357 downwards.
TCCTAATACACTGATTGCATTGTCTGAGATTCCTACCTTATTATCTTGTAGCTTTAAACTTGATCCTAATCCCAATTTTAATATAAAGTCTTTTGATTCTTCAATTTCATTTTTATATTTTGTTGTTACAAATATTAATTCTGATTTGTTACTTGGATGGATATTCATATTTGCTCTTATATTTCTTATTCCAACAATTATATTTTTAATTTTTTCTATTACATCTTCTTTTTCGTCGTATTTTACTTTTGCTTTTTCACTTGGCCATTGCGCAATAATTAATTGTTTTTCATTTCCTATTGCTAAATTTTTATAAATTTCAGTTGTTACATAAGGCATAAATGGATGTAAAAGTTTCAAAGTATTGCATAATACATAGTTTAATACAAAACTTACTTGTACTTTCTCTTCATGGTTTTCGCTATATAATCTTAGCTTTGCCATTTCTATATACCAATCACAAAATTCATCCCAAATAAAACTATAGATGTTATCTATTGCAATTCCTAAATCATAATTGTTAATATTTTTTGTAATTGTCTTTGTTAATCTAGTTAATTTATCAATTATCCATCTGTCTTCTATCTTTAATAATTCTGATTTAAATATTCCAGTTTTACTATCAGTAATTTTATTTCCAAATTCATATATTTCTTCATCAGATACTGCATTCATTGTTACAAACTTTGCTGCATTCCATAATTTATTTGCAAAATTTGATGCTTGATCTAATTTTTCCGGCATATATTTTATATCATTTCCCATTGTCGTTCCTGAAAGAATTGAAAATCTTAAAGCATCAGCTCCATATTTATCAATTACTTCCATTGGATCAATTCCATTTCCAAGTGATTTTGACATTTTTCTTCCTAAGCTATCACGTACCAAACCATGAATTACTATATCGCTAAAAGGTTTTTCATTCATAGCATAATATGATGAAAATACCATTCTAACTACCCAAAAGAAAATTATATCATATCCTGTAACTAAACAATTTGTTGGGAAAAATGTTTTTAAATCTTCTGAATTTTTGTCTGGCCAACCCATTGTCGAAAATGGCCAAAGTGCTGAACTAAACCATGTATCTAATGTGTTCTCATCTTGGCTAATATTTGATTTTCCACATTTTGTACACTTTGTAGGTTTTTCTTTTCCAACCATTATTTCTCCGCAATCATCACAGTAATATGCTGGAATTCTATGTCCCCACCATAGTTGTCTTGAAATACACCAATCTTGTATGTTTTCAAGCCAATTAAAATATGTTTTTTCATATTTTTTAGGAACAAATTTTATATCACCTTTTTTTACTGCTTCTATTGCAGGTTTTGCAAGTTCCTTCATTGCAACAAACCATTGCTCTGAAATTCTTGGTTCTATTGGTTGATGACATCTATAACATGTTCCAACATTATGATTGTAATCTTCTATATAAACAAGATTTCCTAATTCTTCTAGTTTCTTAACTATTGGCTCTCTAGCATCTATTGCCTTCATCCCTTTATATTCAGGAGCTAAATCTCCCATTATAGAATTATCATCGAATACTTCTATAATTTCAAGATTATGTGCTAATCCTGCTTTATAGTCATTTGGATCATGTGCAGGTGTTACCTTTACACAACCTGTACCAAATTCCATATCAACAAATTCATCTGCTATAATAGGAATTTCTCTATTAACTATTGGAACTATGCACTTTTTTCCAACTAAATTTTTATATCTTTCATCTTTTGGATTAACTGCTACTGCTGTATCTCCTAATAACGTTTCAGGTCTAGTTGTAGCAACCTCAACATATTCATCTTTTTTAGTATTACTATTTTTTACTTCTTTAGAATCTTTTTTATCATCTACAATTTTATATCTTAAATGCCATAAATGTGATGGTTTTTCTTCATATTCAACTTCTGCATCTGAAATTGTTGTATGACAAGTTGGACACCAATTTATCATTTTCTTTCCTTTGTAAATTAATCCATCATTATATAAATTTACAAATTCATCTAAAACTGCTTTTGATAATCCTTCATCTAGTGTAAATCTCTTTCTATCCCAATCGCAAGAACATCCCAATTTTCTTTGTTGCTCTTGTATTGTTCCACCATATACCTTTGTCCATTCCCATGCTTTTTCTAGAAATTTTTCTCTTCCTATATCATGTTTGTCTAAACCTTCACTTTTTAATTTTTCTACTACTTTTACTTCAGTTGCAATAGATGCATGATCAGTACCTGGAATCCATAAAGTATTGTAACCTTGCATCCTTTTTGCCCTAATTAAAATATCTTGTATTGTACCATCCAATGCATGTCCCATGTGTAATTTTCCTGTTACATTTGGTGGTGGCATTACAATAGAATAACTAGGTTTTGTTTTATCCATACTTGGCTTAAAATAACCACCTTTTTCCCACTCTTCATATAATTTATCTTCAAAATCTTTTGGATTGTATTTATTTTCTATTTTTTTCATAATAATTCTATTTCCTTTCTCAAACAACTTGAAGTCTCGACTAAATAGTAAAGTCTTTTTTTATAATAGTTTAATATCTTTCTCTGCTATAATTTTATATTTCAATATAATCTCTTTTCATAATTCTTAAATATTAAAACTATAACTCTTATTCTATCTTTTACCACATCATTTAGATTATCTTACTTAGGCATAAAATTATTCCACATATAATAGCTATAACAAATGCTGAAAGCTTTATCAATTTTACAGCTTTATTTTTATCTGAATTTGAATAATATTTTTCTGCAATTCTCCTTGCATCATAAATGGATGTAACACATATTGCAATTATAATAACTAGCAAAATTTTCATCAATTTTTATATCCTTTATAATTTAATATTTCTATTCTTTTGTTATCATTTAATAAATTAAAATATTAATATTTTAGCATTTTTATATAATTTCTAAAATTCATTTTTTAATATAAAAACTCAATTAAAAATTTATTTAAATAAATTCTATTTTTTACTATACTATGTAATATACATTGTCTTAATTGAAAAATTCAACTGAGAACTTTGCTTCAAACTCTCCTTGTGGTTGTAATATTTTCATATCTGGTTTTTGTACAAACACGTTAGAGCCGTTCACTCGGTCAGCTGTAGAGAACCAAGGTTCTAAGCATATAAATGGAGCTCCTGGTTTTGACCATATTCCAAGATATGTCCATCCTGTATAGTCCATTATTAATACTGTTTTTTTTGTCCTTCTATTTTTTAAACTTATTATTTTATTTTGTATTCCTTTTATAATTAATGCATCATCATCAAAAGTATGCTCATTTAATTCAATAATTTTATTTTTTTCTAATCTATTTTTTGAGTATTCAGTTCCAATTAGTCCATCTATTAAATATAAGAAATGTGCATTTTCTTCTTCATCTTGAAATTCCAAATAATAATTTCCTCTTTTTAAATCATCTGGATCTATCTTAAATGCAGGATGACTGCCCAATCCAAAAGGCATATTGTTATTTCCAGAATTGACAACTTTATATATAAATATTAGTTTATTTTCCTCTTGTCTATATGTATTATAAAGTTCAAAATCAAATGGATATCTAGCAAGTGTATACTTATCACTTTTTAATACATACGAATGAAAATTATCGAGTTTTGTAAGTGGTTCATATTCCATATCTCTAGCAAATCCATGTTGTGGTATTTCATAAGTTCTACCATTTATGATTGTTTGTCCTCTTTTTAATTTCCCTACGATAGGAAATAACACTGGTGCATGCCTTTTCCAATATACTTTTCCATTTTCGTCTCTTGCTTCTTCCCCTTGATGAATTTTTTCAATTCCTTCAAGTTTAAAACTGATTAATTCTCCTCCAGTTGTAGTAGTTGTCATTAAAGCTTCCATTTTTTTCACCTCTCATCTTTTTTATAATATCTCATATTTTAGTTACATATATATTAATTTTATAATTAAGTATCTGTTTTCGTAAAATAAATTTATATATTGATTTATTTTATATATCATATTACATTTTCTTTATTTAAAAATTTACATTTTTACTGCTTATATAATATTATTTTTTAGCCCAAAAGTCAATATTTTAAGGCTAATGAATATTAATAAAGATTCATTTTAAATCAAACAATGTATATTTATAATATGATTTTTATGTGTTTTATTTTTTATACAATCCTGTACCTTCTTATTGCATAAAAATGAGAGCTAAAAAACTTCAGCTCTCATCTTTTAAATTTTATTCATATTCTAAACTCTTACACTTTGTATCTTACAAAGTTGTACAAATTTTACAATACTTTATATATCAATTAATTCTATTTTTTTATAGATAATATTTTAAACTTAATTACTCCTGTTGGCACTTTTGCTTCAACAATTTGCCCTTTTTTTGAGCCAATTAAAGCAGACCCTATTGGAGATTCATTTGAAATTTTATTAGCAGCTAAATCTACTTCTGTCGATCCAACTAGTGTATATGTTACATTTTCATTAAATTCCATATCCAATACTTCTACAGTATTTCCTACTTGGACAGTTTTAGTATCTATTTCTGAATCATCAATAATCTTTGCATGTCTAATTTTATTTTCTAGCTCTATAATCTTTCCCTCGTTGTCTTCTTGAGCACTTTTAGCTTCATCATATTCAGAATTTTCTGATAAATCACCATAACCTAAAGCTATTTTTATTCTTTCAGCAATCTCAGTTCTTTGAGTTGTTTTTAAATACTCTAATTGTTCCTCTAATTTATCAAATCCTTCTTGTGTAAGTAGTACTTCTTCATCCATATTACTTCCTCCTTTTGCATAAATATTATATTGCAATTTAGCTTCTCTATATTAATCCATAATCTCATTTTTGTCAATACATTTTAGAGAATTTTACACAAAATCTGTATAATATTTACATTTTTTCTTTTTAATATATTGTCTAGTCTGTAAATAAAATCTACTTTTTCCTTCTTTTAATTTTTAAATTTTTAAATTAAAAAATATCCACAATTTTTTTACTATTTTCAAAAAATCTTCAACTCAAAATGCTTATTTTATTTGCGTATATGTATTTTCTTGCTTCATTATATTCTTGGCATTTTATGCATAAATCTGCTTCTATTAGTTCTGATTTGTTGCAATTTTCATTTTCTCCTATAATTCTCGTTACTTTATTTGTAGTAGTATCTATTTTCTTTATAATTTTTCCTTCAAATCCACTTATATTTTCTAAATTTTGTGTTAAATCAATAATAATAAGTTTTCTATTCATATTATAATCTTTAAAGTTTTTAAAATCCAAATTTATTACAATATCCGCATTTTTTAAAGATTTCCTTTTATTATTTATTACCGTTATAATTGTGTCTTCTTTTTCCAGTTGCCCTTCCAATATTTTATATCTTTTATTGTTTGAAATTATATTTACAACTTTCACATATTTAGTTAAATCTCTTATTATATTTTCAATTTCAGTGCTATATTTTTGTGTGCATAGATATATTTCATCACTTTTAGTTTTAATTTCATCTTTTGCCATCCTAACAACTTCTGGTAGCATATATTTTATTATTATGCTTCCATTAAATTTCTTATAATCTATATCTATATTATTTTCTGCAATTATATATTCAACTTTATCTTTAATTAACTTCCTTCTTAATTTATTTTTTGTTCTTTCTCTTATAAAGATTTCTTCAATGTTTATGCTGTTATTCATATTTATGATATTTTTAATTTCATTTTTTTTACTTTCCTTTTGACTCTCACTTTTAATTATATTCTCTTTGTTTATATTTGATATTTCGTCTTTTTTCCTATCAAAATTTTCAATTTTTTTATTATTTATATTTTTTAGTTTATCACTATCTTTTTTTATTACTTTATATGGAATATAATAAATATTATTTTTTTTATAGATTATATTAAGCATATAATAAAATATGCTTTTCATTTTATTAGTCCACTTATCGGACTTCTTATATAATTTTACAAATGCAATATTCAAAAAAATCACCCTATAATAATTATATGAGGGTGATTTATTTTTTATTCTTTTTTATAATAATTTTTTAAATAATTACAAATTTAATTATACTAATAACTATATAAATCTCTATTATTATATTGAAAATTTAATATATTTATTTCTCTAATGTAATTTTATTTATATGCAATAATCTTAACAAATTATTAATTTATGTTCAATTTTTCTTTAATTACATCCCATACAGCTGAGACTTCTCTATCTTTTTCCCAAAATCCTGCTCCTGAGAGGTTATATTTATTTATTAAATCTAGCTTAGCTGTTATTGAATCAACATCTTCAATCCACATCTTATATGTTGCATTTCCACTGTTATATTGGATATAATATTGTTTTGTATTATCATCCCAAGTTTTATTTACTCCTTTTGGTATTGTAGTAGCATTCATATTAATAACTGTATTCGTTAATACACCATTTTCTTCTCTCCAAAGCCTTGTATAGAATGGCATAGATACTATTAATTTGTCTGCTGATACTCCTTCTTGCCCTAGGAATTTATTAATATTAAGTTCAATCCAATCTGCTCCTGCAATGCTGTTAGCACTTGTAACACCATGCTGATCATAAGCAATAAATACTAAATAATCTGTAATTTTACCTATCAAATTTCTGTCATAGCATAAAGACCATGTATCAGAACCATCAGGTGCTGTTACATCAACACACATTTTCATTCCTATATCTTGTAAGCGTGGAGCAAGTTCTATTATAAATCTTGAATAATTATCTTTATCTTCCTTATACATATTTTCAAAATCTATATTTACACCATCTGCACTAGCTGTTATAAGATTATTAATTATGCTATCAATAAGTTTTGATCTATTTTCAAAAGTACTAAGCATTTCAGATACTTTGTCTAAATTATTTAAGGCACTATTTGAAACAGTTGGCCACACTTCATATTTATTTTTATGTGCCCATTCTACATATTCTTTTCCACTTTGTCCAAAATTTACATTTAATGTTCCGCTTGAATTTACATCGTAAAATGATGGAGATACTACATTTACACCATTTATTGCTTTTGTTCTATCTGGAGCTGTATTATTCATTGTATAATAATCCCATACTAAGCTAACTTTTCCATTAATTTTGTTATCTTCTATTGTTTCTCTAGTGTTCTTTTCATTTACTAAATCTTTTCTATTTACATATCCAATTATTGCATTTTCTGTTCTTACTCTTACCCAACCATCTATTTCAAAATCAGTATTTGTTTTTGTATCTTGAACAATTGTTAGTGTTGCTCCTTTTTTCACCTTGTCTACTGTTTTTGAAAACATATCCGCTTTGTATTTTATAGATAAATCTTTATTACAAGTAGCTTGTACTAATTTTTTGCTTAAAGAATCAATTATTATTGAATCCGTACTTTCCACATATTTCATCTCAAAATTATATATTTCTGCCATATCATTCATCGGTAAATAATATTTTCCATTTTCATTTAATACACTATCTTTTATTGTTGTTTGTGAACCATTTTCTAATATATTTGTGCCTGTCAATGGAATTGCTACTGTCTTTATATTAGATGTAGTTATTACCCTTGTAGAATCTACTAAAATGTATTCATCAAAGAAATTTTTTACATCATCTGTTGATAAGTATATTATTCCATCTTTTATTATAATATCATTTTTCAAATTACTTGTGACATTGTTATTATTTACTATAAACTTAGTTTTGCTTACTACTGCTTCTTTAACATAATTAGGTGCTACTTTAACTAAGAAGGCTATTCCTGCTAGCATTGCAGTAGTTATCATTATCCTTCTTATTAAATGCCAAGCTTTAATTTTTGCATATTTTCTATCAATCATAAATTTATATTTCCCCCAAAGTTACTACATTTATACATTAGTATAATAATAGCACAAAAAAACTTTTAAGTGAATACTTTTTTGATAATATAAATTTATATTTTATTTTTTACAATTGACCTATATTTTATTTTAATTTGTAATTTAAAATTACTTTTTAATAAAATTTGACTTATCAATTTACCATATTACATTTTAAATTTTCTATATTTATCCTTTATTAAAAACTCTAAATCAGTTTGCTTTTTTATTAATGAGTTATTTTAACAAAATTATTTATAATTACATATACTATACAAAGGAGGTAATACATGTGTAAAATACTAAAGAAACTGTTAGCAACAAGTCTTATAGGATTTGGCTTAGGAGTTTTACTAGTTTTATTACTTCCAAGTGCTGGTTGGCTATTTATAATAGGTTGTGTCATTGTATTAGTTGGTTTAGTATGTTTATTTCAAAAGTAAGGAGGTTTATAAAAAGTATGACTATCGTTGTAAAAAAGGTCCCAAAATGGCTACGAGGTTTTGTAAAATTAATATTCGGTGTTAAAAATTCTTCATCTTCGAGTACATAATTTTCAATGTTTTTTATTGTAGAAAAAAATATATTCTATAATATAAGCAAATGGAACACTTAAAGAATTTCTTTTCCTTACATGTTCCATCGTATATTATGTAAAAAATTTGCAAACAAAAATGGAGTCTTTCGACTCCATTTAATTAATTATCCTTCAACTTTAGCTGAACGTAAACATTTTGAACATACTGTCATTTTTTTATTTTCGCCATTTACTTTAACTTTTACTGTTCTTAGATTTGGTTTCCAAGTTCTTGGAGCTCTTCTACTTACATGAGAACGAGCTATACTTATTCTATTACCGTTTGCTACTGTTTTTCCACATAATTCACATTTTGCCATCTCAATGCACCTCCTACGCTTTAATTTAATCGACTGTATTTAATAATATCATATTATTTGAAGAAATGCAAGTGTTTTTTATAAAAAAAGCACCTTTTAAATTAAAAAGTGCTTTTTTCTATATTACTTCATTTTAATTATTTTTCTTCTTCTGGTGCACTTACTGGGCAAACTGATGCACATGTTCCACATCCTATGCACTTTTCTTTGTCTATTACATACTGATTATCTCCTTCTGAGATACATTGTACTGGACAAGATGCTGCACAAGCTCCACACTTAATACATTTATCTGTAATTTTATATGCCATTGAAATCACCACCTTTCTTATTTAGATTTATACTTGTTTAATTTCTTAATCTTTTATTTAATAAGGTATTATTTCTACTATAAATCTACGATTATAAAATTATATTTTTATAATATTTGTAAAATATAATAATTTAACCAAATCTTAAATTTCATCATCCTTTGTATTCTTCTTATCATATTTATCCATTTGTTCTATCTTTTCAAGTTCTTTAATTTCTTCTTCGCTTTCTGTTTCATCATTTATATCTAACTTTTTGTC
>JBPOHA010000031.1:0-25863 GCA_052036095.1 Bacillota bacterium | reverse complement strand
AATTTGAAGGTGAAGAACCAGAACAATAGATTATGTAATAAAATTATTTAAAGTAGAATAAAAATATTATACAATTATTAAGAATATTAAGATTATTTATTCAGATAAAAATATTACAAAAAATCATTGACAATTAGGTAGTTAAATGGTAAAATAATACTGTTACAGTAAAATGCACGAAATGTGCAATTTCCGTAGCAGTATTTTTATTTATAGGAGGTGAAATTTAAGTGCCAACAATTAATCAATTAGTAAGAAAAGGAAGAAAAACTTCAAAGGCTAAATCAAAGAGCCCAGCTTTACAACATGGATTTAACTCTATGAAAAATAGAGAAACAAATTCTAGAGCACCACAAAAAAGAGGTGTTTGTACAGTTGTAAAAACAGTAACTCCAAAGAAGCCAAACTCAGCTTTAAGAAAAGTTGCCAGAGTTAGACTTTCAAATGGTTATGAAGTTACATCTTATATTCCTGGAATTGGACATAACTTACAAGAACACAGTGTTGTTCTTATAAGAGGGGGAAGAGTAAAAGATTTACCCGGTGTTAGATACCACATTATAAGAGGAACTCTTGATACAGCAGGAGTAAAAGACAGAATGCAAGCTAGATCAAAATATGGAGCAAAAGCCCCAAAGAAATAATTAGATTTAGTTAGAATTGATAGTTTTATACTATTAATTAAAAGGTGCAAGATAATTGATAAATTAAGGTTCGTACTTAAATTTAAAAATAGATTGCACTTACGGAAAAGCAAAATATTGTATTTTAAATTTTAAATTTAATTAATGATTTTTAATAAAATTTTAAGATTTGATTATTATAATAATTATAGCTTTTCAGAGTACCTATAGATGTGTAATTCACATCAAAAATAATTATAAGGAGGGAAGAAAAGTGCCAAGAAAAGGATTTATAGCAAAAAGAGATGTATTACCAGATCCAATGTATAATAGCAAAATTGTTACAAAGTTAATTAACAATGTTATGCTAAGTGGTAAGAAAACAGTTGCACAAGAAATCGTTTATGATGCATTTGATATGATCAAAGAAAAGACAGGAAGAGATCCATTAGAAGTATTCCAAGAAGCATTAAATAACGTAATGCCAGCTCTAGAAGTTAAAGCTAGACGTGTTGGTGGTGCAACATACCAAGTTCCACTAGAAATCAGACCTGAAAGAAGACAAACATTAGGTTTAAGATGGTTAGTTAAGTATGCAAGAACAAGAAATGAAAAGACAATGTCAGAAAAACTATCAGCTGAAATAATGGATGCTATATCAGGAAATGGTGGAGCATTTAAGAAAAAAGAAGATATGCACAAAATGGCTGAAGCTAATAAGGCTTTTGCTCATTACAAGTTTTAAATTTGAATTAAAAAGCATTGTAATGTATTGCTGATTTCAATTAAAAAATGTTTAAACTATATTTTTATATGTATACATTTTTAAATTAAAGTTACATTGCATTACTTGTTTTTTTCTTAAAAATGCAAAGTATTAAATTTTTGCATTAAAGTAAAATTAGAAACTATATTAGAAGGGAGAAAAATATGGCTGGAGACGGAAGAGAGTTTCCTCTAGATAAAACTAGAAATATAGGAATTATGGCTCATATAGATGCAGGTAAAACTACAACTACAGAGAGAATGCTTTTCTACACTGGAAGAACTCACAAAATTGGTGAAGTTCATGATGGTGAAGCTACAATGGATTGGATGGTTCAAGAGCAAGAGAGAGGTATTACTATTACATCAGCTGCTACAACATGTCATTGGAAAGGCAATAGAATAAATATTATTGATACCCCAGGCCACGTTGATTTTACAGTTGAAGTTGAGAGATCATTAAGAGTTCTTGATGGTGCTATACTTGTACTTGCAGCTAAAGGTGGTGTTCAACCACAATCAGAAACTGTTTGGAGACAAGCAGATAAATATGAAGTACCAAGAATTGCTTATGTAAATAAAATGGATATTACTGGTGCTGATTTTTATGGTTGTATAGACCAAATGAAAGACAGACTAGGATGTCACCCAGTTCCTGTTCAATTACCAATAGGTAAAGAAGATGAATTTAAAGGAATTGTAGATTTAATTAAAATGAGAGCATTCATTCATAAAGATGATTTAGGAAAAGACATTGAAGAAAGTGATATTCCTGAAGATATGAAAGAAAATGCTGAAAAATACAGACAAGAAATGGTTGAAGCAGCAGCAGAGCAAGATGATGAATTAATGATGAAATATTTAGATGGTCAAGAATTAACTACTGATGAAATTAAATTAGGGTTAAGAAAAGGAACATTAAATAACAAAATAATTCCTATGACTTGCGGTTCATCATATAAGAATAAAGGTGTTCAAGAGTTACTTGATGCAGTTATTGATTATTTGCCATCACCAATTGATATACCTCATATTAAAGGAAAAGATGAAGCAGGTAATGATGTAGAAAGAAAAACTGATGATAATGAACCATTCTCAGCATTAGCTTTCAAAATCATGACAGATCCATTTGTAGGAAAATTATGTTTCTTGAGAGTATATTCAGGTACTGTTACAACAGGAACTACTATCTTAAATGCCACAAAAGACAAGAAAGATAGAATAGGAAGAGTATTGTTAATGCATGCAAATCATAGACAAGATGTTGATAAAATATATGCCGGTGATATTGCAGCAGCAGTAGGACTAAAAGATGTATCAACAGGTGACACATTATGTGACCCAGATCATCCAGTTATACTTGAATCAATGGACTTCCCAGAGCCAGTTATTGATATAGCTATTGAACCTAAAGATAAGGCTAATAGCGAAAAATTAGGAATTGCTTTATCAAAATTAGCAGAAGAGGATCCAACATTTAAGACTTGGACAGATCAAGAATCAGGTCAAACTATTATAGCTGGTATGGGTGAACTTCACCTAGATATTATCGTTGATAGATTAAAGAGAGAATTTAAGGTTGAATGTGAAGTAGGTAAACCACAAGTTTCTTACAAAGAGACCATTAGAAATAAAGTTAGAGTTCAAGGTAAATTCATACGTCAATCTGGTGGACATGGACAATATGGTGATGTATGGTTCGAAATGGAACCATTAGAGCCAGGTTCAGGAGTTCAATTTGAAAATAAAGTTGTTGGTGGTGCTGTTCCAAAAGAATTCATTAAGCCAACTGAAGAAGGTATGAGAGAAGCTGCAATGAGCGGTATATTAGCAGGATATCCTGTTATAGATTTCAAAGCATCATTAGTTGATGGTTCATACCATGAAGTCGATTCATCAGAAATGGCCTTCAAAATTGCCGCATCAATGGCATTTAAAGAGGGTTGTAGACAAGCAAAATCAGTTCTACTTGAGCCTATCATGAAAGTTGAGATAACAGTTCCAGAAGAATATATGGGTGATGTTATTGGAGATATAAATGCTAGACGTGGAAAAATGGAAGGAATGGAAGCAAGATCAGGCAATGAAGTAATAAGAGGATTTATCCCATTATCAGAAATGTTTGGCTATGCTACAGACTTACGTTCTAAAACACAAGGTAGAGGAACATATTCTATGGAACCATCTCATTATGAGGAAGTTCCAAAGTCAGTCTTAGATCAAATAGTATCAACTAGAGCTAAGAAGGATGCAGAATAATAAAATTTTTAATTTCATCATTTTAAAAATTGTTTAAATAATATAAAATTGAAAAAATTTTTATATTAGAAATTTATAAAACAATTGCTAAGATGAATTGAAATATAAATAGTAAAATACTTGCATTTTTGTTCAAAATGATATAGAATAAAAATGTTAAAAAAGTTATTAATGTTTTTAAAATTAATAAATAAAATTTAAGGAGGAATTTAAAAATGGCTAAGGAAAAATTTGTTAGAAATAAGCCACATGTTAACATTGGTACAATTGGTCACGTTGACCATGGAAAAACAACTACAACAGCTGCTATTACAAAATGGTTAAGCTTAAAAGGTCAAGCTCAATTCGAGGATTATGCTGCAATTGATAGTGCACCAGAGGAAAAAGCAAGAGGAATTACAATTAATACAGCTCACGTTGAATATGAAACAGACAATAGACATTATGCTCACGTTGACTGCCCAGGTCATGCTGACTATGTAAAGAACATGATTACAGGTGCTGCTCAAATGGATGGAGCAATTCTAGTTGTTTCAGCAGCTGATGGTCCTATGCCTCAAACAAGAGAGCATATACTATTAGCAAGACAGGTTGGTGTTAAATATATCGTTGTTTACTTAAATAAATGCGATATGGTTGATGATCCTGAATTATTAGAATTAGTTGAAATGGAAGTTAGAGATTTATTATCAAGCTATGGTTTCCCAGGAGATGATATTCCAATAGTAAAAGGTTCTTCATTAAAAGCACTTGAAAGCACATCAAAAGATCCAGAAGCACCAGAATATGCTTGTATCAAAGAATTAATGGCTGCAGTAGATAGCTATATTCCAACACCTGAAAGACCAGTTGATCAACCATTCTTAATGCCAATTGAGGATGTTATGACAATTTCAGGAAGAGGAACTGTTGTTACAGGTAGAGTTGAAAGAGGACAATTAAAAATACAAGACGAAGTAGAAATCGTTGGATTATCTAAAGAACCTAAGAAAACTGTTGTTACAGGTGTTGAAATGTTTAGAAAAACACTTGATGAAGCAGAAGCAGGAGATAACATCGGTGTATTACTAAGAGGAATTCAAAGAGAAGATGTAGAAAGAGGTCAAGTTCTTGCAAAGCCAGGAACAATACATCCACATACAAAATTCAAAGCACAAGTTTATGTATTAACAGCTGAGGAAGGTGGACGTCATACTCCATTCTTTAACGGATATAGACCACAATTCTATTTCAGAACAACAGATGTTACAGGATTAATTGATTTACCTGCAGGAACAGAAATGGTAATGCCAGGTGATAACATCGATATGACTATCGAATTAATAACTCCAATTGCTATTGAGCAAGGATTAAGATTCGCTATTCGTGAAGGTGGTAGAACAGTTGGTTCTGGAGTTGTTGCTGAAGTTATTGAGTAATAACCTAACAAAATAAAGGCTTTCGAGATTTTCTCGATGGCCTTTTTTTTATTTAGCCATTATTTAGCCACTTAGTTTTATCATAAAGTAAGTTAGTATAAAATATATAATTATATTTTTGTATTAATAATAATTTCTTATTTAATAATTTGCATTTACTTTTAAAATTCAAGAAAATAATAATGAATAAAAACAGAAGGTAAATAAATAAAAATAGAAGGTAAATAAATAAAAATAGAAGGTAAATATCTTGACTTTTGTTTTAAATCATTATATACTCACAGCATAAAGATGATATATTTTGATATGTAAATATTTTAAAATAATTAAAGAGTAATTAAAGTTAAAAATAAAAAAGTTTTCAAAAATGTAAGGAGAGATGATTTATGAAAAAAGTTTTTTTTAGTATATTATCAATAGTTGTTTCAATAATTTTGATTCAAGCATTATTTATAAACAATGCTCAAGCAAATAATGAAAATATTGCGACAACTTCTACATCATCAGTATCTAATTTAGATGGAGAACTAATAGCAGATGCACAAGTGTATGTATTGCCATTATTAAATTCAACTAAATTAGCAAACCTAAAAAATGGGGATAAACTTATAGTAGTTGAAAATACAGGTAAATGGACATATATTCAAACAGATATTGTTTCTGGATGGATTATGACAAGCAAATTGAAACAAAATGAAAATACTACTTCAACAACAGGAGAAATCACTTCAAATACACCTGAAAGTAGTTCCGATACAACACAGCAGAGCAATGTAAATTCAACATCAGAAACATCTTCAAATACAAATGAAAATACACAAAGTAATAACGAAAATGAAAAAGATACTACATCAGTGAATACTTCAGCGGATATAAAATTTCCAACTACTATGTATGTAAATGTTGATGCAGTATACATAAGGGCAGAACCAAGCACATCATCTTCTATAGTTACAAGTGTTGGACTAAATTCTTCAATAAGGGTAACTGCAAAATCAGGAGATTGGTATAAAGTTGAAACTAGTGACGGAAAAGGATATATGCTAGCAAAATATTTGCAAGCAGAAAAGAAATAGTTAAATTATAAAGATAATAGTTAAATTATATGATAATAGTAAAATTATAAAAGATAATAGTAAAATTATAAAAGATAATAGTTAAATTATAAAGATAATAGTTAAATTATAAAGATAATAGTTAAATTATATGATAATAGTTAAGATTATAAAAATAGTAGCTAAAATTATATATAATTTTATGTAAGATCAAAATTGAAATTTGCAAGATTTTAAAACTATAATTAATAGAATATGAAAATGAAAATGAAAATCAGAATTAGAATTAAAATTAAATTGTGGGGGCACAGTATAAGAAAGGCATTTAATGCAAAGAAAAATCTGTACCCTAACAATAATTATTGTATTAATAATATTAGGGCTACACCTTATGGGAGTAGCTCTTTTTGAATATAATGGAATTAAGCAAGGAGAATATTTTGCAACCATTATAGATGGACCATATACGAAAAAATATGTAAATAGTTATAATGCAAAAATAGATGGAAAAAAATTTATATTATATATTCCAATTTCAACCCAAAAATTTATTAGTGGAGACAAGATTAAAATAACTGCAATGTATAATGAACCGCAAAAACAAAGAAATTATGGTGGATTTGATTATTCATTATATTTAAAAACTAAAAAAATTTATGGAAGTTTTAAAGTTACAAACTGTGAATTAGTAAGTCATAGCAAAGGTTTTAAAATACAATTAGTACGAGAATATATACAAAATATATTAAAAAAAAATTTGGATACTGAAAATGCAAATCTTGCAACTGGTTTTCTAATAGGAGATACAAGCGAATTATCAAAAGACATACAGGACAATTTTAGAAATGCTAGTTTAACACATATGTTAGCAGTATCTGGAGATCATTTTGCGTACATAATTTTAGCAGTAACTTTTGCATTAAGAAAATTGAAGAATAAAAGATTAGGACAAGTAATAACAATTGTTATTATACTATTTTTTATGGATTTAACAGGAAATACAGCATCAGTAGTTAGAGCTGGAATAATGAGTCTAATAATGGTGCTTTCGAGCATTTTACATAGGAGAGCAGATGTATTTACTAGTATGGCTCTTTCTCTGTTAATTCAAATTTTTATAAATCCATATGTAATATTTGACATGGGAACATTGCTATCTTATGGAGGAGTAATAGGAATTGTATCATTTTATAATTTAATTCAAAAGATAATAAAAATTAAAGCATTGAGTGTAACACTTTCAGCAAATATAGTAATAATTCCTATTATGATGTACAATTTTAATACAATATCTTTTACATTTGCAATATCCAATTTGTTAGCAGGTAGCTTAGTAGGAATAATAATAATTTTGGGATTTATATGTGTAATTACAAAATTCACACCGTTATTTTTTATATTAAATATACTTCTCAATATTATAAAGAAAATAGCTGAAATATGTGCTAAAATGCCACTTTCAAATGTGTATGTGATAACTCCTAATATAATAACAATAATTTTAATTTATATATTGATTTTTATTGTGAGTAAAAAATATAATAAGATAATAGAAAATAGCAAAGATATTGAAGAAAATATCAAAGAGAATGATAATAGTAATAGCAAAAATGTAAAACAAAAAGAGATAAAGCTTAATTTACATTCAAAATTAAAAAATGATAAGAAAAGATTAATTTCAAAAATTGAAGAAAATAAATTAATTTTTGAAGATAGTCAGGTAAAAAAATTTTTTGATAAGCTAAAAAAAATAATTATTCCAATATTAATTTTTATTATTATAGTTACAAGTATTCCTATAAATTATAGTAGAAATTTAATTATAAACTTTGTGGATGTCGGACAAGGAGATTGTACTCTCATACGAAATGAAGGAAAGAGCATTTTAATTGATAGTGGTGGAAGTTTGGATGATAGTTTTGACGTAGGAAAAGCTACATTATTGCCATATTTGTTAGATAGAAAAATAACAAAAATTGATTACATTTTTATATCACATTTTGATTCAGATCATTGTCAAGGTTTTATATATGTTTTAGAAAATATGAATGTAGGAAATATTATAATTGGAAAGCAATTTGAAACTTATGATAATTATAAAAAAATATCCAATATTGCAAATAAAAAGAAAGTAAAAATACGAGAAGTTGAAGCGGGGACAATAATCAAAATCACAAAAGATATGTACTTTCAAGTTTTATGGCCTTCTAGCGAAAATAAAATTTCTGAGAATGCAATAAATAATAATTCTATGGTTTGCAAATTAGTTTATAAAAATTTCTCGATGTTATTTACTGGAGATATTGAAGAAATCGCAGAAAAAGCTATTTTAGAAAAGTATAAATATAATCTAAAAATACTAAGTTCAACCATATTAAAAGTAGCACATCATGGTTCAAAAACATCTTCTATAAAGGAATTACTTGGTGTAATTAATCCTAAATATGCTGTGATTGGAGTTGGAAAAGATAATAAATTTGGACATCCATCAGAAGGTACATTAATTAATTTAAAAAGCATTAATTCAAAGATTTTTAGAACTGATGAAATGGGTGAAATAAGCATTGAGATTAATAATTATAATAGTAAAATAAGAATAAAAAGAATTATATGTAAGAGTCTATGATTTGTAATTCTAAAAAAGTTTAAGCAAAAAGGAAATTTTTATTTAGTAATTAAATGTAAATTTAAAAATAAAAATATTTTTTAGAAATAGTTGCATTTTATAAGCATAAACTATATAATATGAATGATGAAGATGATATAACTATATTGCTTCGACACGATTCTTTTAGGAGAACGTATTATGAAAAAATTTTTAAAAACTTACAAGTCAATTATTATACTTTTAGCTGCGATAATGATTGGCGCTATCATTGGGATAGTATTCAAAGAAAAGGCAGCTGTCTTAAGTCCTTTAGGGGACATTTTCTTAAATCTTATGTTTATTGTTATAATTCCACTCATATTCTTGAGTATTACCACATCAATATCAAAAATGAAACAGCCTAAACGTTTGGGAAAAATTATGATTACAATAATTGCTACTTTCGTAGTTACATCACTTGTAGCAGTATTAGTTGGAGTATTTTCAACATACTTTTTGAAACTTGTAAATCCTGAAGATAGTGATGCAATAAAAGCTTCACTAACACAAGAAGATGATTCAAAATCTTCAACAAGTAGTGATGAAAAAGAAGAAACTATATTATCAAGAACTGCTGAAGCTCTAACAGTTAATGATTTCTCAAAATTATTATCTAAGAGTAACATTATAGCACTTATTGTTGTATCAATATTATTTGGTATAGCTATGAATATGGCTGGAGAAAAAGCTGAACCAGTTGAAAAATTCTTAAATTCTGCGTATGAAATAACTATGAAATTTATTAAAATAATTATGTATTATGCACCAATAGGATTAGGATGCTATTTTGCATCTTTGGTTGGTAGCTTTGGAAGCTCAATTGCAGTAGGATATCTAAAAACCTTTGTATTATATACAGTAGTAGCAGTGTTATTTTATATAATTGTTTATACAATTTATGCATTTATTGCAGGAGGATTGAAGGGTGTAAAGACATATTGGAAGAATATAATTCCTCCAACAATTACTTCACTTGCAACTTGCTCATCAGCAGCATCTATACCTGTAAATAGTACAGCATCTAAAAAGATAGGAGTATCATCAGACATAGCAGATACAATTATTCCATTAGGAACAAGTTTCCACAAAGATGGATCGATTATTGGATCTGTATTTAAGATAATGTTCTTAGTATGTTTATTTGGAACTAATCCGGGAATTGGTCAAATCATAATAGTTGCATTAATTGCAAATCTATTAATAACAGGGGTACCAATTGGTGGTGGAACAATATCTGAGATGATGATTATTACAATGATGGGATTTCCAGTTGCAGCACTTCCAATATTAACAATTATAGCTACAATAATAGATCCACCTGCAACAATGCTTAACGTAACAGGTGATACAGTATCTTCAATGATGGTAGCTAGAATAGTAGATGGTAAGCATTGGATGGAAAAAGATAAAAAAGAAGATTAGAGAATTATAAGAAAATATCTAAATAATATTAGATTATAATATAAGAATTAAGATAAAGAAATAAGATATAATTAAAATATAAGATATAAGAAATAAGATATAAGAATTACAATATAAGATATAAAAAATAAGATTAAAAGAAGAGAGAAAATTTTAAAAATCTTTTTAAAGTTTTCTCTTTTTTTCTTTACTTTGGGACAAATATATGGTATAATAAGAATGTGGTAAAAAGAGATAATTAGACTCTTTTAATAAATAGTCCATAAATTGGAAGGAGTGTGCTAAATAATGTTTAACGTAGGTGACAATATTGTGTATCCAATGCATGGTGCAGGTACAATCGATGCAATAGAGGAAAAAGAAATATTAGGAGAGAAACAAGAATATTATATAATTAAAATGCCAGGAGAGGTAAAAGTAATGGTTCCAACATCAAAAGCTGAAGGAATGGGTGTTAGAAGTGTTATTGATAGTCAAGGGGCTAATAAAGTATTAAATTTATTAGAACAAGATGAAACTGAAATGTCAAACAATTGGAATAAGAGATATAGAGATAATTTAGATAAAATGAAAACAGGAAATGTTTATGAGGTTGCTGATGTTGTAAGAAATTTAAGCTTTAAGCAAAAGGAAAAAGGTAGTTTGTCAACTGGTGAAAAGAAGATGCTTAATAATGCTAAATTAATATTAGTAAGTGAGCTAGTATTAGCAGAACATGCTTCAAAAGATGAAATTGAAAAAATGGTTGAAAATAAGATAGATATGTCATATAAAGAGTTCAGAGTTCCAACAGAAGCTAAAATTGATTTACAACAAAGTGCAGTTAGTAAATTTATACCATTTGATGGCACAACAAGTCTTTAAAATTTAATAAATGTTTTTATATAATTTATATTGATGATAGAATAATATTATTAAGAATTATTATGTAAAAATAGTAGATAAAGAGTTTGGAATTGAGAGCATATTAATTAAGTAAAATAAATCAATTAAAAAATTAAATAAAAGATACATAGGCAAGTAAAGTAGTTTGATATGTGAGAATGTTAGATTTGCATATCAAAGATATTAAGGTCATAGTATCTTTTTTTATTACTTTATTAATTTACATAAATACTTGTCATTTTGTAAAAATAAGAAGGATTTAGAAATTTTATGTCGAATAATATTAATATGGGAAAAAAGAAAGGTAGTATAAATGGTACGATATAGTGATGAGTTATTAGACGAAATAAGAAGTCATAATGATATAGTTGATGTTGTATCACAATATGTTGCTTTGAAGAGAAAAGGCAGAAATTTTTTTGGATTATGTCCTTTCCATAATGAAAAATCACCATCATTTTCTGTATCAGCAGATAAGCAAATATTTCATTGCTTTGGATGTGGAGTAGGTGGAGATGTAATACATTTTATAATGAAAATAGAAAATTTAAATTTTATTGAAAGTGTACAACTTTTAGCGGAGCGAGCAGGTATTAATCTACCAACAAATTTTAGTGCAGAGGATGAAAAAAAATCCATATTAAAATCGAAGGTTTATGAAGTAAATCAAAGTACAGCAGAGTTTTATCATGAAAATTTGTACAAGCCAACATCAAAAGAAGCCCAACAATACATAAAAAAGAGAAAATTAGATAACAATACTCTAAAATCATTTTTAATTGGATATGCTGGAGATAATAATGAGCTATTTGCATATTTAAAATCAAAAGGATTTGGAGAAGAGGAAATGCTAGCCTCAAGTCTAATTGGAAAGTCCGAAAGTGGAAGATATTATGATAAATTTAGACATAGAGTAATGTTTCCTATACAAGACATAAGGGGAAAAGTAATAGCATTTGGTGGAAGAGTATTAGATGATAGTAAACCTAAATATATAAATTCCCCAGAAAATATTGTATATAGCAAAGGTCGTAATTTATTTGGATTAAATGTAGCTAAAAGGTCAACTACAGGATTACTAAAAAGGGTATTAATTGTAGAAGGATATATGGATGCAATTTCACTATATCAAAGAGGGATTACTAATGTTGTTGCGTCATTAGGAACAGCATTAACTGATGCACAAGGAAGATTACTACGAAAAAATAGTGAGCAAGTTATTTTAGGATATGATGCAGATGGCGCAGGACAAACTGCAATAATGCGTGGTATGGAAATTCTTAAAAATATGGGAATTGATATACGTGTTTTACAAATAAGTGGAGCTAAAGATCCTGATGAATATGTTGTAAATTATGGACCAGACAAATTTAGAAAGTGTATGGATGATGCAATATCAGTAGTAGAATATAAGGTTAAAGCATTAAAAAAGACTTTAGATCTTGATAATGTAAGTGATAAAATAAAATTTTTAAATGAACTTGCAAAGGTACTTTCAGAAGTTGATAATACAATGGAAAGAGAAGTATACATAGACAAGATTTCAAAAACTTATGATATATCAGAAGAAGCTATTATTGCAGAAATCAATAAAAGATTATATAAAAATACTGCTAATGTGAAAACTCTTGAAAGGAAAGTAGAACCTATCAAAAAAATAGAAGAAAATAGTATAGATGCTGCAACTTTAAAAAGAGAAAAAATGGTAATCTATTTATTAATTAATTATCCAAAAGAAAGTTTTGAGAGAATAAAAGATACAGTAAAAATAGATTTTATTAAATTAGAACAAAATAAACAAATAATTAATAAAATTTATGAAAAACTATCTAATGGTAGTGATACTGAAAATGTAATTGGATGGTTTGAAGATGAACAAGTAATAAATTATATAAGTGGAATACTTGCTTATGATTTTGAAATAACTGATGTTAATAAAGCGATAGAAGATATCGAAAAAATATATTTGAAAGAAAGTAAAATCAGTAGAAGAAACGAAATCATAAACAAGTTAGAAAATAGAAAAGATTTAACTAAAGATGAAGCGGCTGAGCTAGAGAGTGAATTAAATAAAATTATTCTAGACTTAGCTAGAATGAAATAGGAGGTTGTAATGAAGAAATCTGATAATGTAAAAGATGTAATTAATTTAATTGATAATGCTAGAATTGCAAAGAGAAAAGAAGCAGAAAAACAAAATAGTATGAAAGAAGATTTAGAAGAAAAGAAAAAAGAAATTTTTGACGACAGCCAAGATAAAAAAATGGAAGATAGTACAAAAAAAATTGAAGGGCAATTAAAGTCTTCTAGTAAGTCTAAAGGAAAAAACATACAAAGGGATTTAAATAAAAAAGATTCAGTAGTTAATATTGAAAATAAAATAAGTGAAGAGTCTAAAAAAGAGGTAAATAAAAAAGTTGAGGATAACACTATAGAGCAACAAGAGAAGATTGAAGTAAAAGAAAGAGCAGATGATAAAAAAGATGATGCAACAAAAGTTGATGAAGAAAATGAAAAGTTAATAGAAAATAGTGTAAAAGTATTAAAAAATCAAAAGATGGTTGATGAAGAAAAATTAGCAATGGCAATCAAAAATCACAAAGAAAAATCAATCGAAGCAGAAAACAAGTATAACAAAGAAGATATAGCAGATAAGGATGTCAAGAAATCTAAGAAAAATAATATTGACGATTTTGATGAAGAAAAAGATTTAGAAGATGAAAACAAGGAAAAAGAATGCGATGAAGCTAAAAGCAATGAAAAAATAGAAAAAATTATTAGCCAAGCGAAGAAAAAGGGTAAAGTTACTTATGAAGAATTAGCAACACAATTGAGTGATGCTAATCCGGAACAAATGGAAAAGGTTTTTGATGCATTTGAAAATATGGGAGTAGATATTCTAAATGACGATTTAGAAGATGTTGAACCTAATCCAGAAGAACTTGAAGAAGTTGAAGATATAGCAATAGAAGACTTAGACGTAGAGAATATGGAAGGCATAAGTATAGATGATCCTGTAAGAATGTATTTACGTGAAATAGGAAAAATACCATTATTAAGCTATGAAGATGAATTAGAACTTGCAAAGAAGATACTAGAAAATGATGAAATAGCAAAACAAAAATTGACAGAATCAAATTTAAGACTTGTTGTAAGTATTGCAAAAAAATATGTTGGTCGTGGAATGTTATTCTTGGACTTAATTCAAGAAGGTAATATGGGATTAATAAAGGCAGTAGAAAAATTTGATTATTCAAAAGGATATAAATTTAGTACGTATGCAACATGGTGGATACGACAGGCCATAACAAGAGCAATAGCAGACCAAGCAAGAACTATAAGAATTCCAGTACACATGGTAGAAACTATTAATAAATTGATACGTACATCAAGACATTTATTACAAGTAAATGGCAGAGAGCCAACACCAGAAGAAATAGCAGAAGAAATGGAAATCCCAGTTGAAAAAGTATTAGAAATACAAAAAATTGCACAAGATCCAGTATCATTAGAAACTCCAATAGGTGAGGAAGATGATAGTCATTTAGGAGATTTTATACAAGATGATGATTCACCATCACCACAAGAGGCAGCATCATATACTATGCTTAGAGAACAACTAGAGGAAGTAATGAAAACGTTAACTCCAAGAGAAGCGAAGGTATTAAGGCTAAGATTTGGATTAGATGATGGAAAAGCTCGTACACTTGAAGAAGTTGGAAAACAGTTTAATGTAACTCGTGAAAGAATAAGGCAAATTGAAGCAAAAGCTTTAAGAAAATTGAGACATCCAAGTAGAAGCAAAAAATTAAAAGAATATATGTAAGGTATATAAAAAGTATATAAAAAAGGTGCATAGTAATTTAATTATGCACCTTTATTTTATGATTATATATAAGATGATATTAGTTAAACTTAACTTGATTTATGCAAAAAAATAGAGAAGATAACAATTTTGTTATCTTCTTATTATTGTGGTAGCGATGAGGAGATTCGAACTCTTGACACTTCGGGTATGAACCGAATGCTCTAGCCAACTGAGCTACATCGCCATTTATGTTGACAATAGCTATTATACAAAATTTTTGAGCTATTGTCAATAATTTTTTTAATTTATATTAGAAAAATATGAATTAATTTACAAGAACAACACGGAAACCTTCATAGTATGCGCAACATCCAGATGTATGTGCATAAGCAAAAACCCCTGAATTAGAATTGCAATTATAACAACCACCTCTTTTTAAAAATTGACCGTGCAACATTTATAAAGTGAGAATAATCACTATTCCAACATTCAGTACCATTTGAACATGATATTTCTAATATTGCGTCACCAAATCCATAGCTTAAAGATTTTAATGAATTATAATTTATCCAATTTTTTGTTTCATCATCACTTGTACTATCATAAGGATAGGTTGTTGCCCATCTTGTACTTCTATTATTTATTTGTGGTGAAGTATCTGCTGTTGTTGAGTATGCAAATGAACTTGCATAGTTTGATAAATTCAAATTTCCATCTGCTAGATAGGCGGATTCCATTTCCCATATACATCCATTTAAGTCATATACTCCTGTAATATTTCCTGTACTACTTCCTTTTATTCCAGTTGATGTGTTGTACGCACTTAATGATGAAATTAATGTTATATTGTCTGCACTTGTTCCATCTGAATATAATCCTGTTACAGCATAAGTATTTTTGGAATTTGAATTATTCATATTATAACTATTTGCATTTATTTCTTCTCCATTTCTTCCATAATTACTTTGAGCTAGATATGCTACTGCACACCATTCACTGTTTTTTTCCATATGACTATCAACATTATCTAATCCATAAAAAGAAGAATTCTGAATATCTCTAGATATGCTATAAATATCGCCAATTCTAATACAATTGTAAGCGTAAGTTAGAGGCTTGAATACTGGATATGATATTTTTGTGTTTGCATTTAAGGAACTATCAATAGAATTTGCGGTATAACTATTGTCTATACCACTATAACTTATTTTTGATCTGGATATTGTGTCTGTTCCATTTTGCAAGTTTCCGCTAGCATCTATTGTACTTGCTTGATAACCTGCTGGAAATTTTGCTACCCAGAATCCAGATATTTCACTATTCCATCCACCATTTGCTATATTATTTGTAAATACTGGGTGTACTACATAATCATCCATAGCATTGTTGGTAACATTAGGGTAAGTATCATTAACTTGCACTTCATTAAAATCCTTGTTGGTTGTCCCTTTTAAAAATTTTATAGATATTTTACCGGAATTTGAAGTACTAAGATTATTTTCTATTTTATATGCAAATCTTGGAATCCATACGAACATACTACCTATATCTTTGTCATCTATTTGATAAGTAGTAGTAGAGTTAACAGTAATTTTTGTAGAAGTATTTGAGTCTGTAATTATTCCATTATTACTTTTGTATCTTCCATCAGATAGCATTACATTAGCCCATTTACTATTAGTATAGTCAGTGGTGCTAGTTATATCTGCACAACTGTAATTATACCAATTTAAGTCATCTGATGAACAAATTAACCAAGAACCAGCACCATTATTAGCGGAAGAATCATATTTTATTGGAATCATTCCTTCAGAAATATTTGGAGCATTAACAGAGATTGATATGTTGGAAGAGCTATCAGTTGGAAGATTATGATATATTTTAGAATTATATATAATTCCTTTTACATAATAGATAGTCTTTGTCATTTGGTTAATTATATATACATCTTGGTTATCAAATGAAGCATAATCTCCATTTGCAGAGCAAGTCTTATTTACTTCACCATAATTTAAACTAATTTTGGTATTTTCTAATAACTTTGAATTTAAGGTGCTCAAATTAATTATATAATAATCACCAGAGTCATTTGGATTTACTGAGCTTGCAGATGTTAATGAAGAATCAGTTGCATCTATTGAACTGAGACAATTAGATATAGTTTCAGATCCAGTATATTTTGGACCAATAGTACTAATATCATTCAAATTTTTATATGCAATACTAACAGCTTCATTTAATTTTTCCATATCGGCTTTAAATTTAGTATATGAAGTCAGTTTGTTTATTTGCGAAATGTTTACAGAGACTGTAACACTTATTAATCCAAGAACTATTATAGTTATAACTAACAAAATCAAGGTTATACCTTTTTCACTTTTTTTTATAATTTTTTTCATATTTTTTATTCCTTTATATTAATTATTATATATATTATTACAATTGAAAGTTTTTTTCAATAATAAATTAAAATAAATAAATTAAAAATTTAAATTAAGTATAGGTATTTGCAAAATAAGAAAAGTATACAATGATGCAAGTAGGCCTTGAAGAAATTTTCCTAAAATATATTTTTTTATTGATAATCCATTTCTACTTACAATACCAAGCACTTGCAAAGCTACAGATAAACCACCAAATCCAATAATAAATGCTGATATAATAATATTTATAGATATATTTTTTAAATGGATTAAAGAAATCAAATGTAATCCATTTGTAAACTCTAAAATTCCTGTAATTAAACCTGACACAATATCAGAATTTATACCAAATATTTTTGAAAATATTGATGAAATTATTAATAAAATTTTAGCACGACTTAATATTGATATTATTACTGAAAACATTATTACAAATCCACCAATCATTAGTATGGTCTTTATTCCACTTAATATACTATTAGATAAAATATTTCCAAGGTCGGAAAATTTTATGTCTTTTACTTTTAAGCTTTCAAAAGAATAATTGTTTTTTCTTGTTGTTAAATTATTATTGAATGTTTTATTATAAAACTTATTATTCGAATTATTATATTTAGATTTTAAATCTTTTTTAGCTATTTTTGAAAAAATATTAAAATTATAAAATCTTGAACTAATATGTAAGTTTGATAATCTTGAAATTAGGCCCAATATTATACCAACAGAAATTGAAGCTAATATATGAGTAATTAGTAGAATAATTCCAATAGTAGTGTTGCCATAAAAGCCGCTGCCAACAGTCCCAATAATAAAAAGCGGACCGGAGTTATTTGTAAATGCCAAAGTACGTTCAGCTTCTTCTTTTGAAAATGCTGAATCTCCATACAAATTAGAAACTATTTTAGCACCTACTGGATATCCGCTTATAAGGCCCATTATAAATGGAAAAACGCAAACACCTGGCAAATTAAAAATAGGTTTCATATATTTATCTAAGTATTTGCTTAGATAATATACTAAATTAGTTGAGCTAAGTAATTCTACTGCAACTAAGAAAGGAAATAAAGCAGGTATTAAATTATTTGCCCATAGTGCTAGCCCATTTTTTACAGCATTAAAATTGCTATTTGAAAATAGTACTAAAAAGAACATAAAAGATATAAAAAAAATTGATATTAGATTTCTCTTTATTATTTTTAAAATTTTCATAGTCAAATATTATGCATGTACTGCTAAAATATGCTTGATTTTAACTGCTAAATATGTTATTATTAATAAAGTTAATTAGCATAAAACTGTAGAATTCATAAGAGGAATATAAATATGAATTATATTATTAGAGATTTGACATCATCCGAGAAATACAAGAAGATTTTAAAAAATGATACCTACCCGATAACAATATCGGGTCTTGTTTGCGTTTCTAAAAGTATGCTTATTTCAGCATTACAAAATGATACAAAATCTCCAGTAATGCTTATTACATATAATGAAATTCAAGCTAAAAGGATTATTAAAGATTTAGCTTATTTTAGCGATGAAGTTTTATATTTACCTAAAAAAGAAATTTCAGTATATGATTATGATGCTGGAAGTAATGATGTTGCTTATGAAAGAATAGATGTAATCAATAAAATGCATGATGGAAAAGCTAAAATTGTAGTTACAACAGCAGAAGCAATTATGCAAAATATGATAACAGAGGATAGTTTATATGAAAATATTATTCACATTTCTAATGGGGATAGTGTGGATATTAATGCAATAAAAGAAAAATTAATTATGCTTGGATATGAGAGATCGGATTTACTTGAAAGCAGAGGACAATTTAGCATAAGAGGTGATATTATTGATGTAAGTATGAATGATACCGAAGGAATAAGAATAGAGCTTTGGGGTGATGATGTTGATTCAATAAGAAAATTCAAGATTTCATCTCAACGTTCTACCGAAATGCTAAAAGAGATTACAATATATCCAGCTAAAGAAAATATTTTATTAGATAATATCGAAATTTTATGTGAAAAAATTGAAAATAGGAGAATAGAAAAGAATATTAAAGTAGATGTTTTAAATCTCAATGAAGATTTAGAAATAATAAGAAATGGTAATTATGAAACTAAGATTGATAAATATTTTAATGAATTTTATGAAAAACAGAGTAATTTAATTGATTATGCAAAAGATTTTAAAATATTTGTTGATGAGCCAGATAAAGTAGAACAAAGGATTAACGGAATACAAGAAGATACTAAAAATTTAATTAAAGAATTGATAACAAAAGGAAAAAGTGTACCAGAAGCTATTTTAAATATTGAGGATTATAAAATAGAATTAAAAAATGTAATTTACTTAAAAGAAGCGGATTCTAAGACTAATAATTTCAATTACAGAGAAGTTAATATTTTTCAAGGTGATATAAAGAACCTTATAACTAATATAAAAGATGAAATTAGTAGTAAAAAGAAAATAATAATTCTTGCTGGTGGCAAGGAAAATGAAAATAAAATTATTAAGCTATTAGAAGATGATGGAAAATCTAATGCTATAGCTAAGGTTGATGATTTAGATAATATAATGATAAAACCAGGACAAATAGCAATATGTTCTGGTGCACTTTCTAGTGGATTTGAAAATAAAGATACAGGACTTGTAGTAATAAGCAGTGATGAATTTTTTGATAGCAATAAAAAAATAAAAAGACCAAAATCAGTAGATACATTTAAAGCAAGTGAAAAGATAGTTTTTGCTGATTTGAAAGTTGGAGATTTGGTAGTTCATAGAACTTATGGAATAGGAATATTTATAGGTGTTAAAACTATTACAAATGACGGAATTACTAAAGATTATATACAAATAAAATATAGAGATGAAGATACATTATATGTGCCAACAAATGATCTTGATAATGTACGAAAATATATAGGCTCAGAAGGTGGAGTAAGATTAAACAGATTAGGCACAAAGGAATGGCAAGAAACAAAGGCAAGAGTAAAGGGAAATCTAAAAACAGTTGCAAAAGAATTGATTGAATTATATGCAAAAAGGGAACATGCAAAAGGCTTCGGATTTTCTAAGGATACTGCATGGCAAAATCAATTTGAAACAAGCTTTCCATATCAAGAAACAGATGATCAGCTAAGGTGTATTGAAGAAGTCAAAAAAGATATGGAAATGGCAAAGCCTATGGATAGACTTCTTTGCGGTGATGTTGGATATGGAAAAACTGAGGTTGCAATTCGCGCAGCTTTTAAGGCTGTAATGGATGGAAAACAAGTAGCATATTTAGCACCAACTACAATATTAGCAGATCAACAATATCAAGAATTTAAGAGAAGAATGAAAGAGTATCCTATTACAATAGAGCTATTAAATAGATTTAGAACGCAAAAGCAACAGAAAGAAACTGTTGAAAAAATGAATAATGGTGATGTTGATATTGTTTTAGGAACACATAGATTATTAAGCAATGATGTAAAATTTAAAGATTTAGGATTACTTATAATTGATGAGGAACATAGATTTGGAGTTAAAGCTAAGGAAAAAATTAAGGAATATAAAGCAAGTGTTGATGTACTTACAATGACTGCAACACCAATTCCAAGAACTCTTCAAATGTCAATTGTAGGAATTCGTGACATGTCAGTTATATATCAGCCACCTCAGAACAGAAAGCCTATTCAAACTTATGTACTTGAATATGATAAAGAGATTGTAAGAGAAGCAATTACTAAGGAATTAGAAAGAGGCGGCCAAGTATTTTATATCTATAATATAGTAGATACAATAGCTAAAAAAGCAATGGAAATAGAAGAGCTAGTTCCAGAAGCGAAAGCAGCATATGCACATGGTCAAATGACAGGTGCTCAAATAGAAGATATTATGCAGGATTTTATTGACAAGAAAACTAATGTATTAGTATGTACAACAATATTAGAATCAGGGATTGATATTCCAAATGCTAATACTATAATAGTCGAAAATGCAGACAGATTTGGGTTAGCTCAACTTTATCAAATTCGTGGTAGAGTTGGAAGAAGCAACAGACAAGCGTATGCATATATAACTTATAGAAAAGATAAAATGATAAGTGAAGATGCTAGTCAAAGATTAAAAGCTATAAAAGAATTCACAGAGTTTGGATCAGGATTTAAGATAGCAACAAGAGATTTACAAATTAGAGGAGCTGGTAGTTTATTTGGAGAAGTACAACATGGACATATGGAACAAGTTGGATACGATATGTATAATAAATTATTAGATGAAGTAGTAAAAGAAACTAAAGGCGAGAAAGTAGAAGAAGAGCAAGAAATTACGATTGATATTGGAGTATCATCATATATACCAGACGAATATATTGAAAATTCAAGTCAAAAAATCGAAATATATCAAGACATAGCAAATTGTAGAAATGAAGAAGATATCCAAAATGTGATTGATGAAATAATTGATAGATATGGTGAAATGCCAAGTGAAGTTTCAAACTTAATAGAAATAGCTAGAATAAAAAATTTATGCAGAAAAATTAATGTAATAAAAATACAACAAAGACCAATGGGCATAGTATTTACATTTTCTAATTTTAATCCAGACAATGTAGAACCATTGCTAGCAAAATATAAAAATAAAATACAATTTTCAGCAGTTGGAAAGCCATACATTACATTAAAAATTACTGATAATCAAATTCAAACAATAAAAGATTTTTTAAATTTTAATTTTATATAATGATAAAGCAAATGCTTAATAGAGTTAATACAAAGGTTTAACAGAGCTAATGCAAAGGTTTAACAGAGCTAATACAAAGGCAAAATTCATAACATTAGGGCAGATTTATTTAAGATGAGTTAGCTTGGAATTTTAAAATTAAATATAAGTACTCAGATTTATAATAAGAAGGAGGAAAAAATATGCTAATTACAAGTAGAGAAAATGAAACAATTAAGAATATTATTAAATTAAAAGAAAAAAAATTTAGAAAAGAAAGATTTGTTATTGAAGGAATTAAAATGCTAAAAGAGGCAATTAATGAAAATGCTAATATTGAATTAATTGTAGTTAGTGAAGATGCAAATTTTATATCAGGAATAGATAAAATAGATTTTGATATTTCAAAATATAAAAATATTGAAGTTCCAGAAAAGATTTTTAGAGAACTTACAGATGTAGAAACTCCACAAGGTGTTCTTGCTGTAATTAGTAAAAATAAAATTTGCGAAGAGAAAAATTGCAAAGAAGAAAATAAAAATGTTGAAACTAAAATGCAAAATAATACAAATCAAGAATCAAAAAATATCCCCCAAATAGCACAAAAGTTAGATTTGAATGTAAACTATATTTTAGTTTTAGATGGCATACAAGATCCAGGAAACTTAGGAACTATAATTAGAACGGCAGATAGTGCAAATTTGAAACAAATAATAGTTTCTAAAGATACAGTAGATAGCTATAGTCCAAAAGTAGTAAGAGCTACAATGGGAGCAATTTTTAGAGTAAATATTATAGAGGTTGATAATCTTGCAAAAATGTTAAAAGAATTAAATAAAAATGGATTTGAAACTGTTACTACATCATTAGATACAAATAAAAGTATATATGATATAGATTACAATAAAAAAGTAGTAATAATAGGAAATGAGGCAAATGGAGTAAGCAAAGATGTCCAAGATATATCTAATTATAAAGTAAAGATTCCAATGCTTGGAAAGACTGAAAGTCTTAATGCTTCTGTTGCTACTGGAATAATGATATATGAATATATAAGACAAAGTATTAAAAAATAAATAAATACTTGAATTTGTAGAGAAAAGTTAGTATAATATATAAGAACCATTTAAGAAAGGAGATTAATCAATGCTAAAAATAGAAGAATTAAGAAAATTAGTTCTTGAAAACAAAATAAGATGGACAAATCATGTAGTAGTAAGATTAATTCAAAGGAATATACAACAAAATGAAGTAAAAAATGCAATATTAAATGGAGAAATAATAGAACAATATGAAAAAGACTATCCATATCCAAGCGTATTGTTTTTAGGAATTGTTAACAATAAAAGTATTCATATTATATGTGGAACTAATGGAGAAGAGCTATGGATAATAACAGCATATTATCTGGAAAGTAGCAAATGGGATATAGATAAAAAGACAAGGAAAGGAGATAATGTATAAATGACTTGTTTTATGTGTAAAGGAGAATTAGAAAATAAAAAGACAACATTTATGACAGAAATCAATAATTGTATTATAATTGTAAAAAATGTTCCATCACAAGTTTGCAAACAATGTGGAGATGTAACATATAATGATGAAGTAGCTAAGAAATTAGAAGAGATAGTAAATTCTGTAAAAGATGCAATAACTGAAATAACGGTTATTAATTATAATAGTGAATTTGTAGCATAAATAAAAAAGAAGGAGCAAAAAATGTATAGAGATCATAATTGTGGAGAATTAACTAAAAAAAATATAGATGAAACAGTACAACTTGCAGGTTGGATACAAAGAATTAGAAATTTGGGTTCAATGCAATTTGTTGATTTGCGTGATCAATATGGAATTACTCAAATTGTAATTTCAAGTGAAGAACTAAAAAAACAAATGGAAAGTGTAAATCCAGAATCAGTAATTAGTGTTACTGGTAAAGTTGTTGAACGTTCAAATAAAAATATGAAAATACCAACAGGTGAAATTGAAGTAACAGCTGGAAAAATTGAAGTATTAGGTAAATGCAAAAATGTTTTACCTTTTGAAATAAACTCTGAAAAAGTCGATATTTCTAATGTTAGAGAAGATTTAAGATTAGAATATAGATACTTAGATTTAAGAAATGATAAAATACATAAAAATATTTTACTTCGTTCAGAAATAATGAAAACTATAAGAAGAGAAATGGATAAATTAGGATTTTATGAATTTCAAACTCCAATTTTAGCTAATTCATCACCAGAAGGAGCAAGAGATTATTTAGTCCCAAGTAGATTGCATGCAGGAACATTTTATGCACTACCACAGGCACCACAACAATTTAAACAACTACTTATGGTTTCTGGATTTGATAAATATTATCAAATAGCTCCATGCTTTAGAGATGAAGATCCAAGAGCAGATAGAGCTCCAGGTGAATTTTATCAGATGGATTTTGAAATGGCATTTGCAACTCAAGAAGATGTTTTTAAAGTAATTGAGAAAGTTGTACCAACTGTGTTTAAAGAACATTCAGATTGGAAAGTGGTAGATTCACCATTTGAAAGAATACCATATGCAGAAGCAATGGAAAAATACGGAATAGATAAACCTGATTTAAGAAATCCATTAATTATCAAAGACGCAACTCATGTATTTAAAAATACTGAATTTAATGCTTTTAAAGATAAAACCATTAAAGTTATAATAGTTCCAGGTGGAGCAAGTCAAGGAAGAAAATTCTTTGATGAAATGGGTGAATTTGCAGTAAATGAAGCAGGAGCCAAAGGTCTTGCTTGGGTAAAAGTTGACGAAGAAAATAATTTGGCTGGTGGAATTGCAAAATTTGTAACTGATGAAATGAAAACTGAAATTGGTGCAAAAGCAGGTGATGCAATATTCTTTATTGCAGATGAATTCCATAATGCTCAAAAAATTGCAGGTCTTGTTAGAATTGAACTTGGAAAGAGATTGGATTTAATAGAAAAAAATATATATAAATTCTGTTGGATAGTAGATTTTCCAATGTATGAATATAATGATGATGAACAAAAAGTTGATTTCAATCATAACCCATTCTCAATGCCACAAGGTGGATTAGATGCTTTAAATAGTAAAGATCCATTAGACATATTAGCATACCAATATGATTTAGTATGCAATGGGTATGAGATGGCTTCAGGAGCTGTAAGAAATCATGATCCAGAAACTATGGTAAAAGCTTTTGAAATTGCTGGATATACTGAAGAAGATGTAAAAAAGAAATTTGGAGCATTATATACAGCATTCCAATATGGCACACCACCACATGCTGGAGCTGCTCCAGGGCTTGACAGAATGGTTATGCTAATTGCAGATTCGGATAATATTAGAGAAGTTATTGCATTTCCTAAAAATAAAAAGGCAAGAGATGTAATGATGAATGCACCAAGTATTGTAACCGATGCTCAACTTAATGATGTACATATTAGAGTTAAACAAGAAGATATTAAAGATGAAAGTATTGATGAATAAATAAATCAAAATACCCCTATTACTAAACTATTTAGTAATTAAGGGTATTTCTATATTTATATAATAATAAAGTTTTAGTGTTTCTAATTAGAAAACAAAAATATTATAATTATTGCAATTATCTGTATAAATCTGGTGTCTTTCCTAAATTGATAAAAGAATTTGTAAGTGCATAGTTAGTAGCGAAAAGTTTTAAAATTATATGTAAAGGTAATTTAGTTTTATCTGCAATTTCGATAGGACTAACTGAATAATAACGTTTTTTTGACATAGATTTTTCCTCCTAAGTTATAATTAGCATGATTATAACATTAAAAAAAAATATGTCAAGGTATTTTTTATGATAGATATTTTTTATG
>JBPOHA010000061.1:0-1781 GCA_052036095.1 Bacillota bacterium | reverse complement strand
TTGTGAATGGATTGAAAAGCTTGTCTGAGAGAGAGTAAACTAAAGTAATTTTTTCAGCGTTCATGATCTTTCCTTGAACAAAAAAAATAAATTTTCATTCAAAGCGTGAAGGATAAATTAAATAAACATAAGGAAAATCGATTTATGAAGTGATGATAATAAAAAAATGTAACCGTGTAACCGTGTAACCGGACCGGTTACACCCAAAAAAAATATATATACAAATCCGAGGATCATTTTCATGATGAATAGATAAGGATTTAAACTAAATTTACATTATTTTTGATTTACGTTTACTTTGAATTTGATTTTTTTAGTTGGGAGAAATGAAAAATTAAAATCTAAAATTAAAAACACATTTAACCATGAAACTTAAAAATATATCGCGAGTTGTTAAAATAGATGTTGAATTAGTGAAATGTCATTTTTCGAGTTTAAATCTAATCAATTCTTCAAATTTACAGTTTAGATCAAGAAATGAAAATTAAAATCTAAACTACGGATCAGGTGTAGCAGCTACAGCTCATGCTACACCGCCTGCTACAACAGCATTTTTCAATTTTCATGAAAATTTGATGATTTTCCTTTGTGAAATCATGTTTTGGCCTTATGGATACCCCTGTTTCATAAGAAAAGTCAATTTTGCTACACCTGCTACAGCAAAACACCAATTTTCCAAAATCGGGAAGCGGAGAGCGGAGCTTTTGTGGACTCATCTCTAACTTTTCTAATTATTTCCTTTGTTAACATGTCATTTTTCCTTATAGCTTCAATTTGTGTCTAAAGGTTTTTTAATTAAGTTTATAAGGTTTTTTTCAAAATTTCATTGATAACACTGTAAAACACAAATCGACCAAATTTTCAAAAATAATAATTTTTAAATCGTATGGAAAAAAAAAGCAAAATGTCGATTGAATATCAAATGAGGATGGTGTGAACTTAAAAATATATCGAGAGAAGTTGACAAACATATTACTCCAGAGTTATTAATGAATCAAGATCAATTAGATGAAAATTGTATTAAGATCATAAATTCCAAGTGTATTAAGAATAACTACTTTCAACGAGCTAAATCTGATATGACTGACTTTGAATTACTTCTTATCTTAGCTGAATTAGAACAAGGACATGATAACACAGTATTAGAAAGATTATTAACTCTTATTAAGATAGATTAAGTTTTATTTTTAAATCTCCGCTATATTATTTTTTTCAGGTTTGTATCCTCAGCTTGAGCAGCTTGAGCAATGATAATAAGATGTAAGAAAGACTTATTAATATTATTACTTACATCAACATCAACATCAACAGTTCTTCTCGCGCGGTCGAGAGATATTAATTATATATTTTTACAATTCTATTCTACTTCACACCTAATGAATTTGTAATAATGAATTTAGAAAATATGTAAGTGATAAGTAAAGAAGATGTTTAAAAATAAATTAAGAAGAGGTAGAGAATATATTAAATAACTATTGCCATCCGTGGGCAGTCGAGAGTTGTTAATTATATATTTTTACAATTCTATTCTACTTCACACCTAATAAATTTGTAATAATGAATTTAGAAAATATGTAATTGCCAATCGAAGAAGAAGAGGTAGAGAATATATTAAATAACTATTGCCATCCGGGGGCGGTCGAGAGTTGTTAATTATATATTTTTACAATTCTATTCTACTCCATCATCAAAAGAAGAGTTAATGAATAATTAAAATGATGTAATTGCTAATGTAAGTGATAAGTAGAGAATATATTAAATAACTATTGTCATCCGTTGAC
>JBPOHA010000038.1:0-19081 GCA_052036095.1 Bacillota bacterium | reverse complement strand
ATCCGATTTCTTCCAATTTTCAGTACCTTTTTCATACCACTTTTAACCTTTTGCTACCTTTTTGAATGTTTTGGTAGTTTTTCGTGTTATATTAGCAATAAACAAAAGTCTTATTAAATTGATTAACAAAAGCCTTATTAAAATACTTATGATACTACATTTAAAGTTGATTAGGTTGGAGAAATCAATTTGTTTTTTTTAATATTTAAAAAATTATTCAGTTTATTAACTAAATATAGAAATTATAGAGTCATAGATTATAGCAAAGTCTATGACTCACTTTTTTTATATAAAAATACATTATTTTTTAGAAATAATAGATGTCGTGGTCCTCCTAGTTGATTTGATTTCAAATTCAAATCGATTAGGAGGATTTTTTATGTTAGATGATACCAAGTGTTTCATAAAAGATGAAAATGGAGTATTTATACAAATTACCTACAAAAAATTAAAAAAATTAAGAGAAGAGTCTTATGAAATTAGAAAAAAGAAATTTGCAAAGTATAAAAGTATGCTTTTTGAAATAGATTCAGATATTTTTAATGAATATCATAGTGAAGTTTCAAGAAATAAATATTGGCAAAAAAAAGAAGATAGCATCAAAAAAATATCAATCAATGGATTTATTGATAATGAAGACGATGATGAATATGATGTTATTCCAGATTTAAGCGTAAATATTGAAAATGAAACTGAAAGAAAAATTGAATTAAAAGAATTAAATAAAGCTTTAATGGAATTAAATGATGAAGATTATGAAATCATTAAAAAAATATTCTTTGAAGGAAATGGAATAAGAGAATACGCTAGAAATATTGGTATTCCTTTCTCTACACTAAAATATAAACTACATAAGATATATGAAAAAATAAAAAAATTAATGAAAAATTAAAATTTTTTCGCCCAATGAGTAATTTATTCTGTGGAAGGGAATTAGAGGGGTAAATATATCCCTTCCAAAATACTCATTTAGCACATTGAAAATTTCATATTGATATCAGATACAAATAAATATACAGAATCTGGTGGGTTTACAACTATTAGATAGAATTACAGATGGTTACTGTAGGACGAATGCTGTATATACAATGATACTTTTACCTAGTCATAGTTTGAGCGTGAAATTTTAATACTTGAGTAATATTCAAATAATCCGTCGCACGCAGTGAGGGTAAGTCGGCAAATAGCGGACTGGTGTAATTCCAATGAAAAGTTTAAC
This sequence comes from Bacillota bacterium, assembly GCA_052036095.1. Lineage (GTDB taxonomy): Bacteria > Bacillota > Clostridia > TANB77 > CAG-508 > CAG-793. Next base: position 17,862 of record JBPOHA010000038.1, on the reverse strand, counting down.
TACCTTTTGTTTGAAAAAATAATAAATAAAATAATGTAGTGAAAAAGAATATTACACTACATAAATTATAAGGAGAAGGCAAAAATGTTTGTAATAATAGTAATAGCAGTTATTATAGCTGCATTTATGTGGCTAATTATATATGGTGGAAATGCTAATAAAACTGATGAAGAAAGATTTTTAGAAGATAAAGAACAACAATTAATTATAAATAATGAAAATGATATTTATAGAAAAATTACTGGTGGAATAAATGAAGAATATATAAAAAGTTTAAAAAATATTGAGCTAACTAAAGAACAAGAAATTGCATATAGAAAATTAGTGGAATATAGACTTTCTAAAGAAAAGGAATTATATAGTAAAGATTATTATAAAAAGCTTCTAGATGATTACTTTTGGATAGAGGTAGCTCTGATTAGAGAAGATAAAATAGTTGAGTATGTAAAAGAGTTTTGCAAATAAAGCATAACTCTTTTATTTTGTCAAATGTTAAATTAGAAAAATTACACCTTTAACAGAATAAAAATTCAATATTAAAATTTAGATAAATTAATGAATGGGGGAAAGTTGCAAATGTCCTTTTTAGAATATCAAAAACAAAGTCCTGAATTTTTAAATAATTATCTAAAATATAAAAGATTTATTGAATGTTGTAGTTCAACAACTGTAGATCAACTATACTTTGATTTAAGGACTTTTTTTAGATATATATATTTAATATTCCATACTGAACAAGGAATAAATGATTTTAATATAGATATTTTTAAAAATATAAGTATAAAAGATATAAGTCTAAATGATATGCAAAATATAAATTATTCAAATTTAAAAGATTTTGTGTTTTTTATAAATATTCAATTAAAAAATAGTAGCAAAACTTCTAATAGAAAAATTGCAACAATAAAAAGATTCTTTGAATATTTAAGTATTAATAATTATATTCCAACTAATCCTGCAAAAGTATTAGAAAAAGCAAGAGTTGAAAAGAGGCAACCTAAATACTTAACATTAGATGAATGTAAACAATTACTATCTAAAACAATAATTTCAGACAATTCAAATAAAATTAGAAATTATGCAATTACTTGTTTATTTCTTAACTCTGGATTAAGACTATCGGAACTCGTAGGAATAAATATATCAAATATGAAGTTAGATGAAAAAACAATTAAAGTAAATGGTAAAGGAGACAAAGTGCGAATTACATATTTAAATAAAGCTAGCCTTGAAGCAATTACAAAGTATTTAATAGTTAGACCTAAATTAGATAAAAGCTATAAAGATTATGATGCTTTATTTTTAAGTAATCAAAAGAAAAGAATTTCAAGAAGAAATGTAGAAACAATAATAAAAAATGAATTAAATGATTGTTTTGCTGATACAAAAGATGGATTACATACACACTCATTAAGACATACATCCGCAACGCTTTTATATAATGAAAGTAATGTTGATATATTAGTATTAAAAAGAATACTTGGTCATAGCAGTTTAAGTTCTACTGAAATTTACACTCATATATCAAGCAAAAAAATGAAAGAAATAATGCAAAACTGCACTATATCTAGTATTTTAGAAAGAAAGGAAATGAATAAAAATGGAATATAATGATGTACCAGAATTTTTAAATAATTTTGCGAACTATCTTATCGCAATAAAGAATTTAACTAAAGGCTCTGTAACAATTATGATTACAACAATCAAACAATTTATGACTTATATAAATGTACACAAATTAAATAATAAATATGAAAATATAAAGAATTTTGAAATAAACGATATTAGAAGTATAGTTAATAGTGATATATATGGATTTATATATTTCTTGGCTGAAAATGAATACGCTAAAGCAACAAGGATTTCTAAAATAGAGTATTTAAGAACATTTTATGATTATTTATTTAGAATACAGCATAAAATCTTTCAAGAACCTTTTAAAAAAATAAAAAGAGAAAGATTTAATAAAAATAAATTACCTAATTATCTATCTCTAAAAGAAGCTAAAAAATTATTAAACGCTTATGAAAAAGATAAAGATCCAATTAAAATTCGAGATAATGCTATGCTGCATATATTTCTGAATTGTGGGCTTCGTGTTTCTGAAGTATCAAATTTAAAATTATCAGATATTAATTTTGAAACAAATACTTTTAGAATTATTGGTAAAGGTAATAAAGAAAGAATTGGATATATAAATGACATTACAAGAAAAGCTTTAATGAGTTATTTAAAAATTAGAAATAACATTATAACAGATAAAAAGAATAAAGATTACCTATTTCTTAATCGTTACAATATAAAAATAAATTCGGAAGGAATTAGAAAATTAATTAAAACAGCTTATGATTATGTTGGATTAGATAGTAAAAAGTATTCTGTACATACCCTTCGTCATACCTGTGCAACTATACTTTATAGAGCTGGAATTGGTATTAGAACTATACAAGAAATTTTAGGTCATGTTCAGGTAGATACTACTGAAATTTACACGCATCTTTATGATAAAGAAGTTATGAATGCAATTGCAGGACATCCTTTGGCAAAATTCTTAATGAAGAATGCTAAAACTTATGCAATGGCAAGTTAGGAGATAACAATGGCAAATTTTAATGATAAAAATATTGATACAAGTAAAATACAATCAGTTAATCTTAATTTATTAAATGGGCAAGTAGAGATTCTATTAAGAGCATTAGAATTATATGGATATAATCTCGAATATATGCTTAATAGTACAGATTCTTCAGATAAAACAAAAGATGATAAAGTAGCAATGCTTAAATATACTTATGAGCAAATTCTTGCAACTCAAGCAGAGCAAGTCAATGGAAAAGCTAATAATAATGATAATGTACCTAATTTCGGAAAATTAATTTTAAAAAATAATAATACTAATTCAGATTTAAAAATAGTTAATTTTTAAAAATCAGTGGGAGAGAGGGTAGAGCTGATTTTTAGAATTTACAAAATTAAATATAATATAAAAAAATTCTAATCCAAATCTAAAGCTTAAGAAAATATTTTAAGCAAATAAATTTTCAAAAATATAATTATAAAGAGAAAAAAAAAAAATAAATAAATTATTAAAAATTAAAATAAGAATTTTTAGATTAATAATAAATTTCTAAAAACCAAACATTAAAATTCAAAAAGCGAACATTTGTATATTTAATAAAAAATAAATATTTAGAGTTTTAAAATTCTAAAAAATCTAATTACAAGTTTTGTATTATAAAAAAGTTATTTATAAATTTCATTAAGTAATCTTAATTATAAATTACATTTTATTAAGCTCTAAAATCAATTTTAAGACATTTTAATAATTAAGTTAATAAACTAATCATTCATAATTTGATTTAAGCAATTAAAAAAGAATTATAAATATAAATTATAATCAGATAATAAAATTATATAAGATGTTATATAGAAAAATAAAAATCTGACCAAAAAATAAGAAAATTTAGCAAACTCTAGAAATGCCTGAAAAACCACAAAAAAGCGACGCACGAGGATCGATTTTAAGGCGTTTTTAGAAAAAGGACATATAACTTGTTGTCTGCAAATATTGATAAATTAGGGGTTTCAAGAGATGACGCTTCAAAATCGTTTTTAAGCTACTTTTTGAATTAGGACAAGTAATTTGTTGTTCAATAATATAGAATAAATTAAAATATACAGGCAAATACAAATTAAAGATAAAATTTAATAAAATAATAATGATAATAATATATAAGAAAAAAATCATTTACAGATATATATATAAAAGTTTAATAAATCCATATATATAAGTAGTTATAAGAATAATAAACAATTAAATACAATAAAAATAGACCTTAAATAATAGGTCTTATAAGCATATATAAGCCAGTTGTAGCAATACATACTGGTTTTTTCATTTGTATCCCTATACCAAATTGCGCAAAACTTTGATTTCACGCAATTGCATATTGCATTACAAAGGAAAATTATAAACCTCTTAATCAGCCCCCCTAATTATAGACAACCAGTTATATTACTAACTAATTATATACCATAAATAAATAAAAAATCAATAGATTAAAATTATAAAATATCTTTACCCCTTTCTTACTTAAAAAATTGTAATATAAATTTTAACTAACTGATATATCATTGTAATATAAATTATATAATAATATGTTATTATATAATTATAAGGAGAATATTATGATTACATTAACTATTGTAATAATTATTATAATTATTATATCTTCATCTAATTCACAAAATACTAATTCTCAAAGAAGCAATAATAATAATATTGCTCCACCTATTCCCTATGATAGTTCAAATCAATTAAACAATCAAGGAGATGGAAAATTATTAAAATTTAATATGTATCAAAGAAAAAATTATTTAATGACAGATACAGAAGAAAAGTTTTACAAAATCTTAATCAATAATTTACCTAATTATGATATATTTGCTCAAGTAAATTTAGAAAGAATAATTTATTGCAAAACACGAAGCTATAGCTATAGAAATAGAATTAAGTCATGCTCAATAGATTTTGTTATTACTAGAAAAGATAATTGCAAAATTATTTGTTGTATAGAACTTGACGACTACACCCATAACTATAAAGATAGAATTGAAAGAGACAAATTTATTAATAGATTATTTTATTCTGTTGGCTTACCATTATTACGCATAAATGTAGCGCCTAGTTATGATATTGATAAAATTAAAGAAATGATAGAATTTAATAATAGTATAATTAGTAATAATAATATGAATAAATAAAAAATGCGAAAAGACTAGATTTATCTAGTCTTTTATTTTCTCTTATTTTTTAAATATTTTTTCTAATTTATCAATTAGTTCATCATTATTCTTGGTAACCATCATTTGACTAATTAAATCTTCAGTAACCTCTGATTGTTGCATACTTGATAATGCTTTTCTTAATGAAAATACTGTTTCAAGTTCCTTCTTTGTAAATAATAAATCTTCTCTTCTTGTTCCAGATTTATTAATATCAATAGCTGGAAATACTCTTTTTTCTGATAATGATCTATCGAGTATAACTTCCATATTTCCTGTTCCTTTGAACTCTTCAAATATTACTTCATCCATTCTACTACCAGTTTCAATTAATGCTGTAGCAAGAATTGTGAGACTTCCCCCGCCTTCGATATTTCTTGCTGCTCCAAAAAATTTTTTAGGTTTATGAAGTGCTGCAGGATCTAAACCTCCTGATAAAGTTCTTCCAGAAGCAGGAATAGTTAAGTTATATGCTCTTGCTAAACGAGTAATACTATCTAATAATATAACTACATCTTTCTTTTGTTCTACAAGTCTTTTGGCTCTTTCTAATACCATTTCAGCAACTTTTACATGATGCTCAGGAAGTTCATCAAATGTAGAATAGATTACATCTCCTTTAATGGACCTTACCATATCTGTGACTTCTTCTGGTCTCTCGTCTATTAGTAGTACAATTAATTCGACTTCGGGATTATTTATGCTAACACTATTTGCAATTTTCTTTAATAGTGTAGTTTTTCCTACTTTTGGAGGAGCAACTATCATTCCTCTTTGACCTTTTCCTATTGGACAAATTAAGTCTATTAATCTAGTTGCATATTCATTTTGTGCAGTTTCTAATTTGATTTTTTCTTGTGGATATATTGGAATAAGGTCATCAAACTTTTTACGTCTGTATGCTATTTCTGGTGCGTCTCCGTTTACTTCTCCAACATATATTAAGGCTGGGAATTTTTCTCCTTCTTTTGGATTTCTAGCTATTCCTCTTATTTTGTCACCATTATCTAGTTTAAATCTCTTTATTTGTGTTGGTGAAATATATATATCTTCTGGTGTTGAAAGATAATTTTTACCTCTTAAAAATCCGTATCCATCTGGTAAAATTTCTAATATTCCTTCAGCAATTCTGTCATTATTGCTTAATGTATAACCTTCTTCAATCCTAGTATTTTGTTTTTCTTTTGATGGATTTTCTTCTTCAGTATTAGAAGTATTAGCTTTCAAATTTGAGCCATTTTCTAAAGAATCATTAACTATAGAATTGGAAGGCTTATCGTTAATATCATTATCTACAATATTTATGTTTTTACTGGTTGTAGTAGTTGAAGCCATTGTAACTTTGCCCATACTATCTTCTATTTCTTTGTTTTTTAAACTTTCTATTATTTCTTCTTTTTTTAATTTTGAAACATTTTTCATTCCTCGTTCTTTGGCAATCTGTCTTAATTCGACAAGAGTACACTCATCATAATTCATATGTAAGAAGTCCTTTCTTTTTTATTTATAATACTATAAATAATTTTTAAATTAATAAAAAAGCATGATGCTTTTAAATTTCTTAACAATATATTTCATATTTTGCTACGTTTAATTGGGATAAAATAAAGATTTAAAATTTATTGAAAATAAACTATTATTATATTAACATATAAATCAATAAAAGTCAATGTTTAAATTGGTAAATTGTAGTAATTATTTTAGCTAAAATGTAATATTTGTTATAATTAAGTTTTATGCATTTTATGAAATTGTTTAACTATTAAGTTTTAATAAAATTAAGCATACATTATATGATATTAAATATATGTTATATTAATATCTTAATAATTTTATATTGCCTTTATATTATATAATAAAAGAGATATAGCTTATTTAGCTATATCCATATAAACACGCTCATTAGGCAAATACATATCTAATTTGTCTTTTGCTATTTCTTCTATATAATTAGTGGAATTTAAATTGTCTAATGTATCATTTAATTCATTTTGAGTTTCTTTTGCATTAATTATTTGGCTAGAGTATTGTTTGCTCTCCGCTGCATAAGAGTTCAATATTTTTTGTTGTGAAATAAATGTACCTATTGCATAAATTGCAATGACAATTATAAATATATGTCTTAATATTCTTTTCATAATCACTCCAAGTAAAAGTAAATTTAAATTTACTTATTATATATTTCTACAATTTATGCAAAAATCCTTTATTTTTTTTACTTTTTTTACATTTTATTATTATTTATGATTACACTGCTATATCTATTTTAATATTTTATATTCTCTATATGCAATTTGTTTTTTATTGCTTTTAATTTTAAAAAAATATAAAATTACAATAATTGATATAGATAATTGTATTATTATGTTTTGTTTTCTCTTCTTTTAGAAGTTGCCTTTTTGAATGATAACTTTTTTAATGATATTTTTCTAGCTTTATTAGAAGTTTTGGTTAATATTATATCAATTGGCTTTATAATCATTAATATAATATTTTTAATAATATTATATAATTTTAACATAATATTTTTAATAAATTTATAAAATATTAAGGCAATATTTTTAAAAAAGCCGAATATTTTTACATTGATTTTAATGAATAGTTTGCTCATAGTAGTTAAATAAATTATGCTTCCTATAATTAATCCAACAAATATATAGAGTCGTAGTTCCCCATAATTTAATTTTAATATTTCTAATATTAGTAATATACCTACAATAATCCAAAATATAGTATCTTCGATATAAGTAAAAATGTTTGAAGTATTTATAGTTTTTCGAATAACTCTAAATATGTCAAATAATAATGAAATTAGCATTCCTGATGCAACGTAAATTAGAAATAACCACCATTGACTGTAGTAGTTTAAAGCCATTTATTTAAAAATCCTTCCTATAAGACTAGATGCTTTTTTGTCTTGTCTTTCACTATAATTAAGATTGTTAACTGTACCATCTACTACTATTTCTCCTGTGTCAATACTTAGCTTATTTATTTTAAGATCATTTCCTTTAATTGTTAGCATTCCAAGTTCAGTATCAACAATAATAATTTGGTCATCAAAACTTAATACATCATTAACTCCTGTAATTGATAATTTTTCTCTGTTTTCAAGTATAATATTTTGAATTATATTATTATTTGATTGATTTTGATTTTTGCTAGAATGTTCATCTAAAATCATATTGGTTCCTCCCTACTTATCTTGTATATTAGTTGTGAAAATTAGCAAATTATAAAAATATATATTTTTTTCTAATATTTATTATTTGCAATCTATTATTTAGTTTTTATCATTTGCTCTTTGCACAAACTTGTCTTTGTTTTGATAGTTATATTTAATTATATTCGCCTTTAGATACTTTTATGAATATTTATTTCTAATTTTGCTTTTATTTTAAAATTTTTATCATTTCTTAGATAACTATAATCTTTTGGATTAATAATAAATAGTGTTTATTACTAATTATTAATAAATAATAAATAATAAGTAATTAGTAATTATTGATCATTTATTTTTATATTAAAGTATCATGCAATTTTCTTAAGTAGTTGTCATCTATAATATTGTCGAACAAAATAGAAATTTTATAAGCTGATACATCTATATCAATTATATGGGTAGAAACATCTGAAATTAAATCTAGAATTTTATTTAGTATATCATAACTTTCTGATATTCCAGAACCAATAATGGAAATTTTGCTTACATTTGAAATATTATATTCAATATTAGTGTTTTCAAATAAATTCTCAATTTTTGCTCTGTCTTCCCTATTAATTGTAAAATATGAAAAATTAACGTTTTGAAAATAATTTCCAATTCTAATTTTGTTTTTAGTTATTAAATTAATTATGTTATATATTTTTTTAGAATTACTATAGTTTAAAATATCCTTATTAATTGTGCCTTTTGAGTTATTATAATTTAAATCATCATTATTTATGTTTTCAGAATTATGATAGCTTAAATTATTTTCATCATTTCTTGAAATATCAAAATTTTTATTTTCTAAATTATTTTGTATGTCAATAGCCTCTTTATTTAAATTAAGAATGTGATTTTTTTGATTAGTTATCTTTGCAATAAGAATATTGTTATTTTGTACTATGCTTTTGATTAATGATTCCTCCATTTTATTATTACTTTCATTGCTAATTTCAGTTCCATCGTTTTCGTTAAAGGTAGATGCAGCTATTATAGGCATATCATATTTTTGTGCTAATTCTACACATCTTCCATGTAAAACTTTTGCGCCTTCTTCAGAAGCACATGACATTTCTTGATATGAAATGTTTTTTAATTTGCTAGCTGTTTTTACTTCTCTAGGATCTGCTGTGTAAATTCCATCTACATCTGAAAAAATATAGCAATGTTTTGCTTTAAGTGCAGTAGCAATAGCTACAGCAGTAGTATCTGAACCACCTCTTCCTAAAGTAGTTATATCTAAATTCTTGTTTATACCTTGAAATCCAGTGATAATTACAATTTTTTTATTTTCTAATTCGTTCTTAATTCGCTTAGTATCTATACATAATATTTTTGCTTTTTGATAATCAGTATTAGTTATTATTTGTGATTGCCAACCAGTAAGTGAAATCGCTTTGTAATTTAGCCTATTTAGTAAAATAGCTAACTTTGCAGCTGATATTTGTTCTCCTGTGCTTAAGAGCATATCCATTTCTCTTTCATTAGGCAATAAACTTAGTTCTTGAGCTTCTTTAATTAATCTGTCTGTCGTCTTTCCTTGAGCTGAAACGACAACTACAATGTTATTTTTTTCATTTGCAAACTTAATAATTTTTTGTGCTACAATATTTAGATTTATATTGTCTGAAACTGAGCTCCCTCCAAATTTAAGTACAATTGTATCCATATTATTAAACCTCTTAAAATTTGATATCTAATTTTATTTTTATTTCTATTCCATTTAATTAAAATCAATAGCATAATTATTAAATATCAAATTAAATATAAAATTATATGTAAAATTTAATTATAAACTTTACATATTACATAATATTCAACAATTTATTATAAGTTGCATTTATTATATATATATTGAAAAAATTTATATATGTCTTATGATGGTGAACATTTTTTCAAATAAAAAAGTATAAATTTATTATTCTCTAATAAATCAAAGAGTTTATTTTATTCATTTAATAAAATTTATTTACACATATATTTGAATATAAAGCTTTATATGATACTAAAGTAAAAAATAAAAAAAGATAATTAATAAAAGAAGGAATTAACGTTTTTAGAAATGTGAACTTACATAATAGATTAATATATGCAAATAAAATCAACAAGGCTTTATTGCAAAATTAATTTAAAAAAAGTTTACAGTTATTTTCTGACGTTTAATTTTTCTTGAATAATTATCTTTTTATTTTATTATTATTATATTCAGAATGTTATACAATAGTTTTTTTCTTTACTATTATATAAAATACTATAGATATCTTGCAAAATTTAATTATTATTGTAGTACACTGCAAATCCAATAAATATTGCAACAACAATTACAATTAATAATATTTTAATAAGTTGTAAAATCATCTTTTTAGTATTTCTTTCAATTTTTTCATTTTCTGCTTCTTCGTCTTTAATTATTTCAATTTCAAAGCATTTGAAAAAACTAATAGTTTTTTTCTTGTCTAACATTATAGTTGGCAATGTTATAATCATCGGCTTATCATTTTCTATGTATATTATATTTAAGCTATATGCATATATTGGAAATCCAAAAAAGCTAGTTTTTGATTTTGAAAGATATACATTTACTAAATCTTCTAATAATATATTATATTTTTTGAAATTGATATTTAATTCTAATTTAGTTTTCGCTAATGTTAATGTATATGTACTATAATATAAAATTATTAAAAACATTGCAAAAAAGAATAGTACTGAATATAACACTAATAATAAATCAGTTCTAAATGTATAAAAAAGTAACATCAAAACTATTATAGTAGAAAACAATAAGATTACTTTATTACTTTTTATAAAGTTTTTAAAATTTGATTTGATTTTTGCTTGATATAAAATATTAATGATTTTACTATATTTGTGATGGTTACATTCTGTATATATATTTGACCAGTTAGTTTTCAAATCATGGTTTAATTTTGTTCTTTTCATATAAACTATCCTTCTTTTTTACTTCATTTGCTTAATATTTTTTATTAATTATTTTTTGCTAGTTACTAGTCTTAGAGTGTCTCTTGCAATTACCAACTCTTCATTTGTTGGAACTACCCAAACTGGAATTGTAGAATCATCAGTTGATATAAGAGCTTCTTCTCCCTTTACTTTGTTTCTTTCATCATCAATTTTAATTCCCATATAAGCTAAATAATTGCATATTCCTTTTCTTACTCTTAATTGGTTTTCACCAACTCCAGCAGTAAATGTTATGACATCTATTCCTTGCATGCTTACTGCATATTTTGCAATATATTGAGCAACAACATATTTATAATGTTCTAATGCAAGTTTCGCCATTTCATTTCCTTCATCAATAGCAGCTTCTATATCTCTAACATCTTTTGAAACATGCGCAATTCCCCACATCCCTGATTCTTTGTTTAGCATATCATCTACTTCACTAGCTGTTAATCCTTCATTTTTCATTAAGAAAGTAACAACTGAAGGATCTAAATCACCAGAACGTGAGCACATTGGTATTCCAGATACTGGAGTTAGTCCCATAGAAGTGTCCACTGACTTTCCTCCTTGTATAGCACAAATACTCGCACCTTGTCCTAAATGGCAATTTACTATTTTTAAATCTTCAACTGGTTTTCCTAATATTTCTGCTATTCTGCGTGATACATAGTAATGAGAGGTTCCATGAAAACCATATTTACGCATTTTATATTTTTCATAATATTTATAAGGAATTGGATAAATATATCTTTCTTTAGAAATTGTTTGATGAAATGCAGTATCAAATACAGCAACCATTGGTTTTCCAGGCATTAGCTCTTTGCAAGCACTTATTCCTATTAAAGATGCTGGGTTATGTACTGGTGCTAAACTAGTTGAGTCTTCTATTTTTTTAATAACTGAATCATCAATAACAACTGACTCTTTAAAATATTCTCCTCCATGAACTGTTCTGTGTCCAATTGCTCCTATTTCATCTAGGCTTGAAATTGCAGGATAATCTTTATTTAATAATTGTTCTATAGCAAATTTTAAAGCTTCTGTATGATTTTTCACAGGGTGTTGTAATACATATTTCTGCCCATTAATTTTATGAGTTAAAAATGATGCCTCCCCTATTCTTTCATAAGTTCCTTTTGCTAATAATCTTTCTCCATTCATATCTAATAATTGATATTTTAATGAAGAACTTCCACAATTGATAACTAAAATTTTCATTGATATATTCCTTTCTTTTATAAGTAAATTTAAATTAATATTTTTTGTATTATCTTTTTTAATAAATTTAACATTAATATTTGTTCTAATATTCTTTTTAATCTTTAAGTTTTTGTAATATTGGCTATTTTATAATGGATGATGTTCTATCTAAATAATTATATAAGATTTTTCATAGTTAATATCTATTTTTTTATAATTGATTGAGCTTGAACGCAAGTAATTGCAACAACACCAGCTATATCTTCTGCAGAGCACCCTCTTGATAAATCATTGACAGGTTTGTCAAGACCTTGACATAAAGGTCCATATGCTTTTGCATGACCAAGCCTTTGAGTTAATTTATAGCCAATGTTTCCAGCATTTAAATCTGGAAATATTAATATATTTGCTTTCCCTTTTATTGGACTTTCTGGAGCTTTTCGCTCAGCAATTTCTGGTATAATTGCTGCATCAAGTTGTAATTCACCATCTAGTAAAAGTTGTGGAGCTTTTCCTTTTGCAATATTAGTTGCATTTACAACTTTTTCAGTTAGTTCTGAATGTGCACTTCCTTTTGTAGAATAAGATAACATTGCAACTTTTGGTATTCCATTTTCATTTACTAATTCATTAAATGATTTGCTCGAACTGATTGCAATATCAGCTAATTGTTCAGCTGATGGATTTTCATTCATTCCACTATCTGAATATATAAAAATCCCATTTTCTCCAAATTCTTTATCTGGTAAATCCATAATAAAAAAGGCTGAGACTGTTGTTATTCCTGGAGCTCCTTTAATTATTTGCAAAGCTGGTTTTAAAGTGTCGGAAGTTGGATGTGATGCTCCTGATACATATCCATCAGCATCTCCTAATTTTACCATCATAGTTGCAAAATATCTAGAATTATCTAAGAGTATCTTTTTTGCTTCTTCCAAAGTCATTCCCTTATTTTTCCTTAGCTCATACAATTTTTCAGCGTAATATTCTAATTTGTTAGAAGTTTTTGGATTCAAAATTGTAGCTTTATCGATTGAAATATTATTCTGCTCAGCTAACTTATTTATTTCTATTTCGTCTCCTATCAAAGTAATATTAGCAAATTCTTCTTTTAATATAATCTCTGTAGCTTTTAATGTTCGTACATCATCAGTTTCTGGCAAAACTATATTCTTAATAGATTTGCTAGCTTGCTTTTTAATTTTATCAATAAATTCCATCTTTTTCCCTTTCTTATATATTTAATGATTACTTTATTTATTCTATTTTATAAATAATCTTTGCTTATGACATTATAACAAATAAAAATATTGTTTTCAACAATATTTATGTAAAAATTTATTTTAATATTAATATAAACTTAGTAACTTGCATTTAGTGTTACAACTTGCATTTACCTTTACATTCTTGCATTTACTTTTATAATTGACCTTTTAATATTAATAGTATTTAATTCTACAATTGAAAATGCTCTTTTAATTATAATATACTTTTCCAATTGATATTTTAATTAGCTCAATTAATACATTATTCCAACAAAAATAATATATTAATTATTATATGTTAAATAGAAAATATGTAAATAATTATAAAAAAAATTGTTTATATTTATTTATTTGTGATATACTTTATAAATAAATATTCGTTAATAAATTAGGAGTTAATTTATGTATTTAAAATATATAGTAAAAGAAAATAGTGAAAAAGATATTAAAAAAATAATAAAAAAAGAGTTGAATATTTCAGAAAGGTTATATTTAAAGATTAAAAATAACTGTATCTATGTTAATGACCTGCCTTCAATATTATATAAACCATTAAGTGCTGGAGATACTATTACAGTTAACTTTGACTATGAAGAAGATAGCAAAAATATTGTACCTAATAAAGAAATTAAATTTAAAATTTTATATGAAGATGATTGGATGCTTATAGTTGATAAATCCCCTTTTATGCCTGTTCATCCATCTTTAAATTATTATGAGAAAAGTCTCTCAAATGGAATAAAATATTATTTTGATAGCATAAATCTTAAAAAGAAAATTAGACCTGTAAATAGAATTGATAAGGATACTTCAGGAATTGTAATATTTGCTAAATGCGAATATATTCAAGAATGTCTTTCAAAGCAAATGCTAACAAATTCTTTTAAAAAAGAATATATAGCAATCTTAACTGGTACTTTAAAAGGAAATGGAACAATAAATAAGCCTATAGCTAGAAAAGAAAAAAGTATTATTGAAAGATGCATTGCTGATAATGGTGAAAGTGCAATTACTCATTATGAAGTGATAAAAAATTTTACTATTGAAAATATGCCAAATGGTAATGATATTACAGAAATGAAAGATAATGCTAATAACTATTCTAATATCATAAAAAATAAAATTTCAATAAATTTAGAAGATTATGAAAATAAAAAAATAAATAGTAATGTTGAAGATTTAACTTTAGTAAAATGTATTTTAGAAACTGGTAGAACTCATCAAATTAGAGTTCACATGGCATCAATAGGTCATTCAATTTTAGGTGATACATTATATGGCTCTCCTACTCCCTTAATTAATAGACAAGCATTGCATGCATATAAAGTTTCATTTATTCATCCAATAACAAAGCAAAAAATCGAGGTTATTTCAGATATTCCTGAAGATATGAAAAATATTATAAAATAGATTTTAAATTTTTGGATAATTAGTAAAAGGCTTTTTACAATCATGGCTCCGATCAGATAGGAACAAAAGTATTATTTTGTGATGTACTTTTTATAGATATATTAAAAATAATAAATCAAAATTAAAAAAATGATTGTTAATATATGTTTTTTGTGATAAAATTTAGTAAATTATAACAAAATGTGTAAGGAATGAAAATTATGAATACAAACATAAATGACTGTGATTTTAATAATGATTATTTTCATTTTACAAATAAACAAAATAGAAAAAATATTGAAAATAAGGGCTTAGTTAAAAGTGCTGGAATTGCTAGTGAACTTGTAAATGATTTTGAAAATGTTTCAGTAGCTAAAGGTGGCAAAGGAATTATGGAAATAATTAATTCCTTTTTATACAAAGCTGAAATGAGAAGAAAAATGGAACAAGATAATTTAGAAAAATAATAAGAAAGAATTAAAAAAAATGAAAGAATTATTAAAAATTATATCAAAAAGAATGTTTTTATGGTCTGTAATTGTTAATGTCGTTTATTCACTAGCAGATTATGGAGGAATTTTTGCTTTATCAATTTTTGGAACTTCACCATTAACTCTTGATAAAGTTATAAAATTATCAGTGATATTAATAATTTCATATATAGTAATGCTCATAGTGGGAAAACTAGCATCTTATATCGATAATATTAATTGTATAAAGTCTCAAAATGAAATACAAAGATATTATTTTACAAGAATGCAATCAATGACCTTAGAAAAAATTAGTAATACACATACAGGATATATTAGTAAATTAATTAATAAAGTTTGTGATTTGTTTTTTAATACAATATGGGAAATTGAAAGTAGCATTATTTCAACCATCATTGGAGCAATTTCAATTTTATATATGGTTTGTAAACAATCAATTTATACTGGAATAATTTGTGTATCTATTTCAGTATTAGCTGTTTACTTGAAATATAAAATGTTAAAAAACAAACAAAAATATCAAAAAGAGTTTAATGAGGCAGATTCAAGATATAATGGGTTATTTATTGATTTTGTTCAAAATATAACAACTGTCAGAAAACTAAATATAAATAATTTTTGCAATGATAAACTTGAAAATGGTGCTAATGAGTTTTTAGATGCAACTAAAGTAAATGAGAAGAAAAGATCTATGACTAATTTAGTATTTACAGGGCTAATGTATTGTTTGTATTTTGTTGTATTAGTAAGCACAATAATTATGGTTTCTAAAGGATATGATGGATTACCTTATTTGTTATTCTATTTACCAGCATTAGGAAAACTTTATTCAAATCTAAATGGGTTCGTTAGATTTTTAGATTATAATGAAAGATTTAATACAACTAAAAAACAATTAGATGAATATTTTAAAGATAGTAAAAATATAAGTTTAATAAACAATTTTAAAAATTTAAGACTATCTGAAGTGATATTTTCCTATAATGATGAATCTACTAAAATTATGATACCTGAATTTATTTTAAATAAAGGCGATAAAATTAGTATAATGGGAGAATCTGGACAAGGAAAAACAACTGTTATGAATATTTTGGCTGGTCTATATCCTTTGAGAAAAGGAACATTTCTAGTTAATAATAAAAAGATTAAAGGCTCAAGAATTAATGCAGTGTTTGTTTCTCAAGAAGTAGATTTATTTGATTTAAGTATAAGAGAAAATTTATGCTTGGGTAAAAATATACCAGATGAGATAATTTTGCAATTATTTGAAGAGGCTGGTTTAAAGAGTTGGTTTAATAGTTTAGACAATGGTCTTAATACAGTAGTTGGAGAAAAAGGAATAAAACTTTCAGCAGGTCAAAGACAAAGATTAAATTTGATTAGAGGGATATTAATTGATAGTGAAGTATATTTCTTTGATGAGCCAACATCAAATCTTGATCAGATATCTGAAGAAAGAATTACTAATATGATTGCAAAATATTTGAATGATAAGACTTATGTAATTGTAACACATAGACCAAAACTAAAAGAATTATGTAATAAACATTATATATTTGAAAATCATATAATGAAAGAAGTTCTAAAATAAAATAATATAATTTAACCTTGCTTTTCCATATTTGCTTAAAACAACTTTTTCTTGCTTAGGAACTGATATAATAGGATAGTAATAATCTTCTCTTAATTCATACCAAAAACATTGCTTTCATCATAATATTCTTTTTAAAATTTTCTTTTTCATCATATTTTTTCATTTTCAAATTTTAAATTCTACAATTATTCGTAAATGGCTGATTTATCAATAAAAATTGGGAGAGATTAAATTTTTTCTTTATTTAATCTCTCCCAAATCAGTTTTTTTGTTTTGCTATAAAATGTATGCATAATTAATGCATCTAATTTTATTAATATTAGTAAATCTGTAAGCCGGGTTCTGTCTGGAATGATCATTTATCTACTACATATATTGCTATATGTCTCATGCCACCAAATTAAGGAGATGACGAGCAGTCTTATCCTCCTAGTCTCGGTGTTGCTCCAGATGGGGTTTACACGGCTAATCGTATCACTACAATTACGGTGAGCTCTTACCTCGCCTTTTCACCCTTACCAATTACTTGGCGGTTATTTTCTGTTGCACTTTCCTTAAGGTTTCCCTCACTTGACGTTATCAAGCATCTTTGCTCTATGGGGCCCGGACTTTCCTCGTACGCCGCCTTTCGACATTGGCTATACGCGATCATTTAATTTACTATTTTTAATTGTACAATAAATATGTAAAAAAATCAAGCTTTTTTATCTTTTTGCTTTATCATTTTATCTTTTGTGAATTGTAAAAGTAAATGCAAGTTATTAAATAAGATATTACATTTAGTCTTACACAATATAGTTTGTGTAATATTAAATGCAAGTGTATAATATAAGTAGCAATTGTTTTGGGATTTGGAGTTATAATGGAACATGGACATTTATCATTAAACGAAAGATTATCAATTCAAGAATACATTGTAAAAGGCTATACAAAGAGTGAAACAGCACTTGCTTTAAACAG
>JBPOHA010000064.1:0-14767 GCA_052036095.1 Bacillota bacterium | reverse complement strand
ATTACTTAAGACATTATCACTTTTAATTAATATTATTGTTTACATAAATTCTAAAAAACTTGCAAAACGTTGAATAATGTGCTATAATAAAAATATATTTGAGAAAAATTAAATATTATACTTTTTTAAAGGAGAAATATAATGGGAAAAATTTTAAAAGAAATAGGAAGATTCTTTAAAAGCTTGGTCACAAGTGAAGAAACACAGAAAGAAGAAATTTCCAAAGAAGAATATATAATTCTTGCTGAAGGAAATAGAGATGCTGAAGGAAATAGAGATGCTGAAGGAAATAGAGATGCAAAAAAAAGTGCAGAAGCACAAAAATGTGCAAAAAAACAAGAACAAAAAAATAATAAAACAACTACTGCTGAGAAAAAGGAAAGAAAGCCATCAGTAGCAGAAGAATTATCTCGTGAAGATAGAATTTAATTTCATAATATGAGAGATAGATAATTAAATTTTATAAAACATAAATTTTAAGAGTGATAAAATATCACTCTTATTTTTATGCATAAAGAAGTTATTTTTTTTATATTTGTTTGACATTCAAATATTTTGATTTATTCTAAAATTCATATAATTTTCAAATTGTTATGAGATTTATCACTTGTAAAATCCAATATTATATAGTATAATCTGTAAAGATTAGAATTAAAATATTAGATTAAATATTAAAATTAAAATTAAAATAATTATTTAGATTATTAAAAAAATTTATAAATTGGAGATAAAATGGAAGATAAAAAACTTGAAAATGTACACAAACACAATAAAATTTTACGAGAAAATGTTGACAATAATTATCTAAATTCAAAAGAAGAGAATATGTTATTAGGATTAGAAAAAAATCTAGGATACAAATTTAAAAATATAAAATTGCTTGAAGAGGCTATAACTCATACATCTTATGCAAATGAAAATGGTGTAAATAGCAATGAAAAATTAGAGTTTCTTGGAGATAGCATTTTGGAATTTGTATCTAGTGAATATATGTATAATAATTATCCAAAATTAAATGAAGGAGAACTAACAAAGGCAAGAGCAACAGTTGTATGCGAAGATAGTCTATATGAGGTAGCTAAAAAACATGAAATATCAAAATATATACGTGTTGGACGTAGCGAAATGGCACATGGAGGAAATTTAAAACTTACAATTTTAGCAGATAGTGTAGAGGCTATAATTGCTGCAATGTACTTTGATTCCAATATTGAAACTGTTAAGAAATTTATTATAGATAATTTAAAAGATAGCATGGAAGATGCAACTAGAAAGGTTGGATTCAAAGATTACAAAACTGTTTTGCAAGAAAAATTACAAGTCCATGGTGATGTTAATATTGAATATAATATTGTAGATGAAGATGGTCCAGATCATGATAAAACTTTTACTGCTGAAGTTTCATTAAATGGAAAAGTTTTGGCAAAAGGTATTGGAAAAAGCAAGAAAATGGCAGAGATGCAAGCAGCTAAAAAAGCATTAGGAGAATAAGTCAATTTGAAAATATAATAATTTGTTTATTATAATATGTTATATTATAAATTTTTAAATACAATAATATTAAACTAAGCTATTTAAAATTTATAAATAAAGATATAAAGATATGAAAATATAAAGATATGAAAATATAAAGATATAAAAATATAGAAATAAAATAATGTTGCTGGAGGAAGAAATGAAAAAAGAATATATAATACCAATTTTTGTAGCGAATTTAGGTTGCCCAGAAGCATGTGTATTTTGTAATCAAAAAAAGATAAGTGGCAGAACTACTGATGTAAATGCAAAAGATGTAAAAGATACTATTGAATATTATTTAAAAAATTTTAAAGACGATAACAAATATGTTGAAGTTGCGTTTTTTGGTGGAAGTTTTACTGGTATTGATGAAAAAGTTCAAAATGAATTATTAGGAGCTGTTGATGAATACATAAAAGCAGGAAAAGTAAATAGCATAAGAATTTCTACAAGACCTGATTATATTGATAGAAATATTTTAAAAAGATTAAAGAAATATCATGTAAAAACTATTGAATTAGGAGTACAATCTTCAAATGATTACATATTAAAAAAGAGCAAAAGAGGTCATACTTTTGATGATGTAAAAAAAGCTTCAAGATTGATTAGATTTCATGGCTTTAGATTAGGGCATCAAATGATGGTAGGTTTACCTGAAAGTACGGAGCATGATGAGATTAATACTGCTAAAGATTTGATAAAATTAAAACCTAAAATGGTTAGAATTTATCCAGTATTAGTAATTAAAGGTACAGAACTTGCAAGAATGTACAGTGCTGGAGATTTTATTCCTCTTACAGTTGAGCAAGCAGTACAAAGATGCAAAGAAATAACTTATTTATTTAGAAAAAAGAAAATAGATATAATTCGTATTGGTTTACAGAATACTGATGAAATAACAGATCCAAAACAATCAGGAAGCGAAGTATTAGCAGGTCCATATCATCCAGCATTTAGACAACTTGTTGAAAGCAGCATGTGGTATGATAGTGTAGCTGAAAAAATAAAAGGTATTAATGTAAAAGTTAAAAAGATTGAAATTATAGTTAATCCTGAAGATGTAAACAATATGGTTGGACATAAAAAAGAGAACATTAATAGATTTAAGAAAATGTATGATTTAGATATAATCGTAAAATCTAATGAAGAGATGAAACCAGGAAAATTTGAAATAAATATAGTTGAGCTAGCAAAATAGATTTTGCTAGAAAATTTAGAAGGAAGAATTATGATTTATAAAATAATTGCAGATTCATTTGAGCCAAAAGATGTATTTGATTGTGGACAATGTTTTAGATGGAATAAAGAAGATAATGATAGTTATACTGGAATTTTCCACAATTGCGTATTAAATGTGGAAAAGAAGGATAATGAAATCATATTTAATGACATGAATACTTACAAAGAAAAATGTAATTATAAAATAGATAAATCTAAGAGAGATATAGAAAATTTAAATAAAGCAATAACGAAATCAGATATAAAAAATTATAGTGAAAACTATGAAAGAATGTTGAAAGAATACTTTGACTTAGATAGAGATTATACCAAGATAAAGAATACGCTTTCAAATGTTGATGAATATTTAAAAAATAGTATTGAATATGGCAAAGGAATTAGAATACTTAATCAAGATTTATGGGAAACAATAATATCTTTTATAATTTCCGCAAATAACAATATTCCAAGAATTAAAGGAATTATTGAAAGAATATCAGCTAAATATGGAACATGCATTGAAGCTAATGGAAAAAAGTATTTTACATTTCCAACACCTAATGAATTATCAAAAGCAAGTGTACAAGATTTGCGTCAGTTAGGTCTAGGATTTAGAGATGTGCGAGTATTTGAAACTACTAGAATTATAGCAAATAATGAAATTGATTTAAAAAAATTATACAAAATGCCAACAGAAGATGTACGAAATATACTTTTAACATTACCAGGAGTAGGACCAAAAGTAGCAGATTGTATATTACTTTTCTCAGATTTGAAAAGATTCGATGTGTTTCCAATTGATGTATGGGTAAGACGTGTAATGAATGAATTATATATCAAAAATCCAGATGAAGAGAAAGTTAATAAAAAGGAAATTAGAAAATTAGCTGATGAAAAATTTGGAAATTTAGAAGGAATTGCACAACAATATTTATTTTATTGGAAAAGAGAAGCATAAAATTTTAGAAAAAACTTGAGGCATTAAAAACTAAAATAAAATGACAAACTTTATAATAAATTAAAAGTGCTAAATTGTTTTTTATAAAAAATTAAAAAAATATATTTAAATCGAGAAATAATAAAGAATCAAAAAATAGAAAAAAAGAAAAAAAGAAATTAAAATATCAAAAAAAATAATCAAATATATAAAAAGGAGAATTGTTTTGGAGATTATATACGGTAGAGCAGGAACTGGAAAAAGCGAATATATCTTTAATGATATCAAGCAAAGTCATGCTTCTAATAATGTGTATATTATTACTCCAGAGCAGTTCTCTTTTACTGCTGAAAAGAGACTACTTGATACATTGACAGAAGGTGCTACTGTAAAAGTAGAAGTTCTTTCTTTTGAAAGAATGGCATATAGAGTAATTAAGCAAATGAATGAATTTGATAAGCCAATGCTTAGTAAATCAGGAAAATCAATGATTATATTTGATGCAATAAATAAGCATCAAAAAGAGTTGAAATTTTTAGGAAAATCACTTGAAAATGTTGATATGATAATTACACAAATTACTGAATTTAAAAAGCATAATATATCAGTTGAAAAATTAAAAAGTCAAGTGGATAATACAAAAGATGAATATTTAAAAGCAAAACTTAATGATATGTACATTATGTATAAATGCTTGGAAGATAAAATATGTAGTGATAATAAGGATTATTTATTTTTAGATGAAAATGATTTACTTACAATACTCGCTGATAATATTGAAAATAGCCATTTATTTGATAATGCAATATTTTATATTGATGAATTTTCTGGATTTACAAAACAAGAATATAGTGTAATTAGCAAGCTAAATAATATTGCTGCAAAGATATATGTTACTGTATGTAGCGATGACACAAAAATTACAAGCGCACCCGAGGCAGATATATTTTATGATAATAAGCAGACAATACAAAGCTTGAAAAAGTGTGTACAAGATGAAGATAATTATTCTATTGGCAGTAAAATAGCAACAAATGAATTAGCAGACGAGGGTAATTCAAGCATAAATAGAGATTGCACAAATAATAATAAAGTATCAAATGAAAATTTAGATGAAATTAAATTAGAAAAAAACTATAGATTTAAAAATGAGGAACTTTATCATTTAGAAAAAAATTTATTTAATATCCCATATAACATTTATCAAAAAGATGTAAAAAACATTGAACTATATTTAGCAGAAAATCAATATGCAGAAATAGAAAATGTAGCAAGAAAAATAAGCAATTTAGTAAGAAATGAAAATTATAGATATAAAGATATTGCAGTTATTAGCAAAAATGTAGATAGTTATTCAAGCTTATGCAAAGCAATTTTTAATGAATATGACATTCCAGTTTTTATTGATGAAAAGAAAGATATTACGCAAAATATATTTATAAAATATGTTCTTTCAATATTAGAAATATTTTCAAAGAATTGGTCTTACGAATCAGTATTTAATTATTTAAAAACTGGTTTCGTCAAAGTTGATAATATATATGAATTAGAAAATTATTGCTTAAAATGGGGAATAAAAGGAAACACTTGGTATAAAGAAAAGTGGAACTTCGAAAAAGATAAAAATGCTAATAATTTTAATGATGACCAACAAAAAATAATTGAACCATTATTAGAATTTAAAAATAAATTATTAGGAAGAAAAGATGCAACTCAAATAAGCAGTTGCCTTTATGAATTCTTATTAAATAATGTATTAAATAAAATTTTTATCAATGATAATGTTAATAATAAATATGATAATAGATTAGAAAAAAATAAGACTAACATAGATTTAGAAAAGTCAGATAAAGTAAATCAAATAAAAGCAAACGATTTAGGAGAGCAAGATAAAAAGAATGTAGCTTTAAATATAGAAGAATTTGAAGAATGCTGGAATTTAGTAATTGATTTGTTAAATGAAATAACACAGATATTTAGAAACCAAAATATGAGCTTTGAAGATTTTACAAATATTTTACAAACAGGTTTGTCAACAAAAGAACTAGGCCAAATACCACCAACTCAAGATAAAGTAACAATAGGAGATGTAAATAGATCTCGAACACATGCAATAAAAGCTGTATTTATAATAGGAGTAAATGATGGAGTATTTCCTAGTACACTAGGAAGTGAAGGATTTTTAAATGATACTGATAGAAACAATTTAAAACAAGAAGGATTCGAACTTGCCAAAGGTACATTAGAAAAAATGTATGAAGAGAATTTCAATATATATAAGGCTTTTACATCAGCAGAAGAAAAATTATTTGTATCATATTCATCAGCAGATAATGATGGTGGTGCTTTAAGAAAATCATTATATATTACAAGATTAAAAAATATTTTTCCAAAACTTATTGAACAAATAGCAAGCGAGAATAATGAAGAGAATATAATTAATGAAAATGAAAAAAAGATAGAACAACAAAATGTTGATAAAAATAATTCAAATGAAGAAAAAAGCGAATTAGTTGATAATATAGTAGAAAATATATCGACTATAAATGTTACATTTTCAAATTTAATCAATAATCTAGGAAATTCAAGATGGATTGAAGTCTACAAATGGTATGAAAAAAATGAACCTAAAAGATTATCAAAAGCATTGGAAGGATTAAAATTTACCAATGTGCCACAAATATTAACTAAAGAAAATACAGATAGTTTGTATGGAAAAAATCTTACTACAAGTATATCAAAATTAGAAAGCTATATGAGTTGCCCATTTTCATATTATCTAAAATATGATTTAAAATTATCAGATAAAGAAAAATTAGATATAAAACCGATTGATACTGGATCTTTTATGCATGAAGTTATAGAGAAATTTTTTAATCTAGCAAATAATGTAAAAGAATTAAATGAAGATGATATGAAAAAAATCATAGATAAAATAGTGGGAGAAGAGCTATCAAAATATAATAAATTTACTATGACAGCAAAATATAGAATATTAGTACAAAGACTAAAAAGAGTTCTATATACATCAATAAAATATATAGTAGAGAGCTTGAAAAATAGCGAATTTGATGTAATGGGAACAGAAGTTGCATTTGGAAATCAAGCAAATAAAATCAATGATGAAGAAAATAGAAAAAGTGACAATTTTGAAATAAGTGGCAATCAAACTGCAATAGATAATACTAACCAAAATATTAAAAATGAAGAAAAAATTTCCTATCCTCCAATAAAAATGAAGTTGGATAATGGAAAACAAATTTCTATAATTGGAAAAATTGATAGAATTGATATTGCTAAAATGCCTGATGGAAAATATATACGAATCATAGATTACAAATCTTCAACAAAAGATATAGACTTGAACAAAGTTATAGCAGGCTTGCAATTACAATTAATTACGTATGTAGATGCAGTATGCAAAAATGAAGAAAATCAAGTGTTGCCTGCAGGTGCATTATATTTCACATTAATTGAGCCAAAGTTAGCAAAAAATCCTAGAGAAATGACTGAAGAAAAAATAGAAGAATTAATAAAACAAAATTATAAGATGAATGGATTAATATTAGCTGATGTAAATGTAATAAAAGCGATGGATACAACATTAGAAAATGGGCAATCATCTAATATAGTTCCAGCGACTCTTAATACTAGTGGAGAAATAAACTATACGAAGTCAAGTACAGTTACAAAAGATGAATTTGAAAATCTTCAAAAAACTACGACAAAAATAATTAAAAAAATATCACAAGAGATATTAAGTGGAAATATTGAGCTAAGACCATATTATAATGCAAAAGGAAAAAATACGCCATGTCAATATTGCGAATATAAATCAATATGTCAGTTCAATCCAAAATTTAAAAACAATAATTATAGATATGTTGCAAATAGAAAGAAACAAGAAATATTAGACGAGATTAATAAAGAATAAACAATATTATGCTAAAATTAAAGAAAGAATTAGAGATTATAATGCTAAAAAAATATAATTTTTTATTATTTCGAAGATAAAAAAATAAATAGAATTAATAAATAAATTAAGTGCAGAGCATTAATAAATATATGGTGTACTAAAATAATTATTAAAAAGGTTTATGGGTAAATCCTTATTAAAAACCTAAATATATTATACAAGGAAATAAAATGAAGACATTAATTAAAAATATAACTTTAATTTCAATGAGCGAAAAAGAAGAAAAAATTCAAGATCATATGGACATTTTAATAGACGAAAATAAAATTGAAAAAATTCAAAGTAATGGAGAAGATTTAATTAGTAAAAGTAAAGAAAGCCCAGTTCAAAAAGAAACAAAAAAAGATAATTCAATTTTAAAAAATGATATAAAGATAATTGATGGAAGTGGAAAAATTGCACTTCCAGGTTTAATAAATACACACGCGCATGTTCCAATGAGCATATTTAGAGAAACTTTGGATGGATATAATTTGCAAGATTGGCTAAATAAAAAAATATGGCCAATGGAAGCAAAATTAACAAATGAAGATATTTATTATGCATCATATCTTACTTTTATTGAAATGGTAAAAACAGGTTGCACAACAATTAATGATATGTATTTCATGACTGATAGTATAATTGATGCTCAGAAAAAGGTTGGAGTTAGATTGCAAACCACTAGATGCTTGATGGGTGATGGAGACAAAGAAGAAGATTTGCATAAAATAGATGAATTAAATGATTTGATAGAAAAATATAAAGATTTAGACCTTGTAACATTCAATGTAGGAATTCATGGATTATATACAAGCAATAGGAAATATGTAGATAAATGTATAGAATATGCTAGAAAAAAGGAATTACCTATACACATACATTTCTGCGAAAATGCTGAAGAAGTAGTAACAATAAAACAAAATTATAATGAAAATCCTGTAGATATTATTGAAGAAGATTTTGAAGGTAATCCAATTATATTAGCGCATTGTGTAAAACTAACAGATGAAGACATAGAAAGATTAGGGAAAATAAATAATTCTGTAGAAAAGAAAACTAAGATAAGCATAGCAACTTGTCCGGTAAGCAACTTAAAATTGGGATGTGGAATTGCAAAAATAAATAAGATGAAAAAAGCAGGATTAAATGTTTCAATTGGTACAGATGGGCAAGGAAGCGGAAGCAATCTTGACTTATTTGAGGCAATGAAATATGTTGCACTTTTACAAAAAGGACAAGATGAAAATCCAGAAGAAATGCCCGCATATGAAGTATTAAAAATGGCAACAATAAATGGAGCAAAAGCATTAGGAATTAGCGAGAATGTTGGAAGCATAGAAATAGGCAAAAAAGCTGATATTATAATGGTAGATATGAACTCAATTATTACAAAACCAACTAATGATATTATTTCTCAAATTGTTTATAATGTAAAAGGTTCAGATGTTGATACTACTATTGTAAATGGAAAAATTTTAATGGAAAACAAGAAATTAGTAGATATTGATGAAAAAGAAATTTGCCAAAAATGCGAAGAAATAATTAACAGGATTAAATAAGCAAATTAATCTTAGAATATATAAGAAGAGCAAAATTTTATATATTATCTGTAAGTATTTATATTTGTTATAACTGAATAACGAGAATAATAGTAATAAAAATTAATAGCAAAAAAGTAGTAATAAAAATTAATAATTAAAAATAATAGTAATAAAAATTCAATGATTAAATAAAATATACTATAGGCGAAAATAAAAAAATATTTTCAAACAAAATTAATATGAATAAAACGAAAAATATAAAATAATTCACAAAATTCATAAACATTTAGGGGGTAGTATGAAAAAGAAAGATATAATCATTGAATTTTTTTTCGTTTCAATATTAGGAACATTGTTACATTTTACATATGACTGGTTTGGAAAAAATATGATAATTGGAATATTTAGTCCAATTAATGAATCAGTTTGGGAACATACCAAATTATTTGTTTTGCCTTTTATAATATGGTATGTTGTTTATTATATTATAAAAAGAAAATCAAATTGCAAAGTTAATAACAAAGCTGCTGAAAATAATGATAAGAAAGAATGCACAGAAATAATAAATAAAGATTATTGGTTTAGTAGCATGATAATAAGCATTATTGTTGCAGTAATTGCAATGCTACTATTGTTTTATTTCTATAATGGAGCATTTGGAATAGAATCACTTGCACTTGATCTTATTGTATTTTTTATTTGTGTTTTGTTAGGAGTAATTTCTGGAAACTGTTTTTACAAAAAAGAAATCAAGTTGCCATGGATATTATTACTAATAATAATAGCAATGATATATATAATTTTTACCTTCTATCAACCTAATATACCTTTATTTGAAGTGAAACAAAAATAAAGAATCTCCTAATCCAGGAGATTTTTATTAATGGTTGACAAAACACATTTAAAAGTAGTATAATAAACATAGTTGTTATCCAAAGGGATAAAGAAGAGATTTTATTAAATATGTTTAAAAACGAGAGAAAAGTTAATAATCTAGATAGTTATATGAGAGTAACTATCTTATTTAAACGTCTAAGTTAAGAGAGATTAATTTATCAAATTTATTTGAATATATGGATAAAACAGAAAAGGAGAAAAAATGAACGATTATAAAAAGGATACATCTGTGCCTATTCAACATGAAAATGCTGAACAAGGAAAATTAAAAGCAGAGTATGAAAATAAGCCTAAAAGAATAGGATACAGAAAGAATTACCAAAGAAAAAATATATTAAAAACAACAGAAAAACAAAATGATGCAAAAATAGTAGAAGGACAAATTCAGACGAATTCAAATATTATAACAAATAAGATTAATTCAAATAATCTGGAAGAAAAGAAAAATAATACATCAAGAAGATATGCGAGCCAGTCAAGGAGAAATTATCAAAGAAAAGATAATTTTTCAAATAATACGAGAAATGTAATCAATAATACAAATATTGATAGTAATGCAAGCAATATTAATGTATATAGAAATAACAATAATAACGCAAAAACTAGCATACTAAATAGCAATAATAATGCAAAAACTAGTATACTAAATAGCAATAATAATGCTAATACTAATACAAATACTAATACAAATACAAGTATATTAAATAGTAAAAATAGATTTCAAAATAAGGAAAAAAATTTAGATTCAGCAATTAACAATGCTATAAATTTTGGATTCAAGAAAAGCAAATTAAAAATTATTGCACTTGGTGGACTTGATGAAATAGGAAAGAATATTACAGTTTTTGAATATGAAGATGAAATTATATTAGTTGATTGTGGACTTGAATTTCCTGATGATGATATGTTAGGAGTTGATTTAGTAATTCCTGATGTTACTTATTTAGTAAAAAATAAAGAAAAAATTAAAGGTTTATTTATAACACATGGTCATGAGGATCATATTGGCGCAATACCTTATGTAATTGCACAAGTAAATATGCCAATTTATGCTACAAGACTTGCAAGTAAATTAATAGAAAATAAATTAGAAGAACACCATTTATTGAATTCAACAAAATTAACAATAGTAGAGCAAGGACAAACTGTTAATGCTGGAAAGATGCAAGTAGAATTTATTAGAAGTTCACATAGTATTCCAGATGCAGTAATGTTTGCAATTCATACACCTGTTGGAACGATAGTACATACAGGAGATTTTAAAGTAGATTATACACCAATAGATGGACAAATGATGGATTTAGGACGTCTTGCAGAATTAGGAAAACAAGGAGTTTTAGCACTTCTTGCAGATAGTACAAATTCTGAAAGAAAAGGATTTACAATGTCTGAAAAATCGATTGGACCTGTTTTTGATAATTTATTTGATGGATGCAAAAAGAGAATAGTTGTTGCAACTTTTGCTTCAAATGTTCACAGAGTTCAACAAATTGTAAATTCTGCGGTTAAATATGGAAGAAAAATTGCTATTTCTGGTAGAAGTATGATTAATATGATTGATGCAGCAAGAGAATTAAATTATATTGATGCACCAGATGATTTATTTATTGATATTGATTTAATAAAAAATTATACAGATGAACAACTTGTAATAATTACAACAGGAAGTCAAGGCGAAACAATGTCAGCTTTAACAAGAATGGCAAATGGTGAGCATAAAAAAGTTACTATAACAGGAAATGATTTAGTAATAATTTCAGCTAATCCAATACCAGGAAACGAAAAATCTGTTTCAAAAGTAATTGATCAATTAATGAAAATTGGTGCAGAAGTTGTATACAGTACACTTGCTGATATACATGTTTCAGGCCATGCATGCCAAGAAGAGCAAAAATTAATAATGGCATTAGTAAAACCAAAATATTTCTTACCAGTACATGGTGAGTATAGACAACTTATGGCACACAAAGATACTGCTATTGAAATGGGTATTCCAAAAGAAAATATTTTCATAACAGGAAATGGTAGAATTCTTGAAATGAATCAAGATGAAGCTAAATTTATAGGAACTGTACCATCTGGAAAAGTTATGGTTGATGGCTTAGGAGTTGGAGATGTAGGAAGCGTTGTACTTCGCGACAGACAACATTTATCACAAGATGGATTAATAGTAATTGTAATGTCAATGGCTGGTCAAACAGGTGAAATAGTATCTGGTCCAGATGTAATTTCAAGAGGATTCGTATATGTAAAAGAGTCAGAAAACTTAATGGAAGATGTAAAATCTTTTATAAGAGAAGAAATAAAGGAATTAGAAGAAAGACATATAACAGATTGGACAACTATAAAATCTACATTAAAAGATGATGTTAGAGATTTCGTATATGGAAAGACACAAAGAAATCCAATGATATTACCTATTATAATGGAAGTATAAAATTTGATTTATTCTAAGTTTGGTGAAGGAGAAAATATGGATTATAAAGATTTAGCACAAGCTATATACCCTAATGCAAAAAGTATTGAATATTATGAAAAAATGTATCCAGTAAGAAATTTACCTGAAGGAGCAGAAGTAACAAGATTCGCTCCAAGTCCAACAGGTTTTGTACATATTGGAGGATTATATCAATGTATCATAGATAGAGCCATAGCAAGACAAACTAATGGTGTGTTTATTTTAAGAATTGAAGATACTGATCAAAAAAGAAAACTTGAAAATGGCGTAATGGAAATCATTAATAGTATTGCACGTTTTGGATTTATTCCAGACGAAGGTATGATTAATGAAGAAGATGGAAAAGGAAACTATGGTCCATATAAGCAAAGTCAAAGAAGAGAAATTTATCATGCTTTTGCAAAATATTTAATAGAACAAGGAAAAGCATATCCTTGCTTTGCTACTCCAGAAGAGATAGAAGAAATACGTAAAAAACAAGAAGCAGCAGGATTACGTACAGGATTTTATGGAGTTTGGGCTAAATATAGAAATTTACCAGTTGATGAAGCTATAGAAAAAATTAAAGCTGGAGAAAGCTATGTAATTCGACTTCGTTCTAATGGAAGAGAAGATAGAAAAATAAAAGTAAAAGATTCTGTTAGAGGTTTTATAGAATTTCCTGAAAACGACCAAGATGCAGTTTTAATAAAAGCAGATGGACTTCCAGTTTATCATTTTGCACATGTTGTAGATGATCATTTAATGAAAACAACGACAGTAGTTCGTGGAGAAGAATGGATTTCATCAACACCATTACATATTGAATTATTCCAAGATTTTGGGTTCAAGCCTCCAAAATATGCACAAGTTCCAAATATCTTAAAAGAAGAAGATTGCAAGAAACGTAAAATTAGTAAAAGAAAAGATCCAGAAGCAGCAGTAAGCTATTACCATGAACAAGGAATTCCATCAGAAGCTGTTTGCGAATATTTGACTAATATTATTAATTCAAGTTTTGAAGGTTGGAGAAGAGCTAATCAAGAAAAGCCAATATCTGATTTCAAAATTGAATTAAGCAAAATGGGAGTAAGTGGAGCTGTATTTGATATGGTAAAACTTCTAGATGTTTCAAAAAATGTAATTGCAAGATTATCAGCTAGACAAGTTTTTGACTATGTAAAAGAATGGGCATTAGTTTATGATACAGAACTTACAGAATTATTAAAAAATGAAGAATATGCTTTAAAAGTATTTGGAATAGAAAGAAATAATTCTCAAAAACCAAGAAAAGATTTAGCAAAATGGTCTGATGCAAAAGAAAATATAATTTATATGTATAAAGCACCAGAAACTTATGATTTCGATAAGATAAATGGAAATGATGCTAAAAAAGTTATAGCAGAATATGAAAAACTATTTGATATAAATGACGATAAAGACACATGGTTTTCTAAGATGAAAGACGTTGCAGAAAAATGTGGTTATGCTAGAGAAGTAAAAGAATATAAACAAGAACCTGAAAAATGGCCAGGTCATGTTGGTGATATAAGCACAGTAATAAGAGTTGCAATAACAGGAAGACGCAATACTCCAGACTTATATGAAATAATGCAAGTATTAGGAAAAGAAGAAGTATTATCAAGACTAGAAAATGCTATAAAATAATTTAATTATCTCATTTTTTATAATAAAATAAATTGAAATATAAAATTAACAAAAAAATTGAAATATAAGATTAATAAAAACAAATAAAGATAGAGATTGCAAATTAGAAAATGTTAAGAAAAAATATTATAAGCAAGTGGGGAAATATGGAATATAATATTGGAGATAAAGTTAGAACAAAAAAGCAACATCCTTGTGGAAGTAAGGAGTGGACTATAACTAGAATAGGTGTAGATTTTAAATTACAATGTTCTGGCTGTGGAAAAACTGTGATTTTACCTCGCGAAAAAGCCATAAAAGCAATAACAAAAAAATTGTAATAAAAACTATTGATAATAATACAATTAAATAATATAATAAATAAAGTTTGTACATAGTATTGAAATTTTTACTATTTATACAAACTTTATTTTATATAGTAGAAAACTAAGATTTATTGCATAAAAATAATATTTAATTAAAAATTTAAGCTATTTTTAAGATATAAGATTTATTATAAAAATAAATAAAAAATGTTTTATAGGTATTTCAAAAAAACCTAAATATATTAAAAAAGGAGATACATAGTAAAAATATTACTATGCAAAATGTTA
>JBPOHA010000054.1:0-21582 GCA_052036095.1 Bacillota bacterium | reverse complement strand
AAAAATGAAAAAAACAAAAATAGAAAAAAATGAAAAAATAACAAAATAACAAAATAAAAAATGAAAGGAATAAGATGAAATTTCTAGAAAAAACAATTTTTAAAATCATATATATAATGATATTGATAATATTTTCAGTATATGTACTCTTAGATACTTTTGTAATTGCAAAAACAGAAATAAGTAATATAACTTATAATTCAAGTACATCAACAAACGCAATTAATAATACAACCAGTAGCTCAACAACTAGCAATTCTAATTCTACTAATACTACAAGTTCGTCTAGTAGTACAACATCAAATAGCACTAATACAACAAGCTCAAACAATATCACATCTATGACAAACATAACGTCAACAGCTACAACATATTCTGATGAAAACATAACAATAACTATAAAAACTATTACTGAATATAATACACAAATTTATATTGCAGATGTTCAAATAAGTAATATAGAATATTTAAAAACTGCATTTGCAAACAATGCTTATGGAAGAAATATAAAGCAAACGACCTCTGCTATGGCAGAATCAAATAATGCAATTTTAGCAATCAATGGTGATTTTTATGGATACAGAAATACTGGATTTGTATTAAGAAATGGCGTAGCATATAGAGATACTGTAAATACATCAGGTACAGATCAAGACTTAGTAATTAATTCAGATGGTTCATTTGAAATTATACAAGAAAGTACATCAAGTTTAAGCCAATTACTCTCAAATGGAGCATTACAAGTTTTATCATTTGGTCCTGCATTAATTGAAAATAGTACAATTAGTGTTTCAAAAAATACAGAAGTTGCACAATCAATGACAAGCAATCCACGAACAGCAATAGGAGAAATAAGTCCACTTCACTATGTATTTGTAGTATCAGATGGAAGGACCAGCGAAAGCGCTGGATTATCATTATATGAATTAGCTACAGTTATGAAAGATTTAGGATGTGAAGTAGCATATAACTTAGATGGAGGAGGATCTTCTACAATGTACTTTAATGGTCAAGTTATAAATAATCCTACAAATGGAACAAGTTCAGGAGAAAGGAGTGTGAGTGATATTGTCTACATTGGATATTAAAACTAAAAAGAAAAAAATAATTAAATATATAGTTGCAAGTATTATTTGTATAGCAATAAATTTTATATATGCTCAATTTGGGCATGGAGTAACATCTAATTACATGACATTAATGTTCTTATATCCATTGATATTAGGGATAGTATGCACATTATTAAATAGTCAAAATAATAAATCGGTTGCAAACATATTTATGTTGGGAATTATAACTTTGACGGTAGGAAGTTTTCTAAATGGAGTATTAGTAATTGCAGGTGCAACATCAGATTTTATACCGATATATTATATTTTTGGAATAATTGAAATAGTTATAGGTATAATACTTAAAATTGTTCAAATTTAGTATGTAAATTGTAAGAATTAATTAAATAAAAAATAATTTAACATATTATTTTAAATTAAAAGATTATATAGTAATGTAAAATCAAAAAGATTATGTAGTAATGTAAAATCAAAAAGATTATATAGTAATGTAAAATCAAAAAGATTATGTAGTAATGTAAAATCAAAAAGATTATGTAGTAATGTAAAATCAAAAAGATTATGTAGTAATGCAAAATAAAAAAGATTATGTAGTAATGCAAAATAAAATTATCGATAAAATAAAGTGAATTAAATTTCACTTTATTTTTTTACTAGGTAACATATACATAATAATTGCATATACTAATGCTCCAAATAGAATTGAGAGCCATGATAATGCATAGCCTACAACTAGAAATTGAATAAAATATAATGCAATTCCACATAATATAAAACCAATTATAGCTTTAATAATAGGATGTGTATATAATCCTGTTAATGTACAGAAAATAAAATCTATTATTGTGACAATACCAACTGCTAATAAATAAATCCATATACTAGTGGAAGTGAAACCAGGAGTAAAAAATGCTGTTATTCCTAAAATAATTATGCAAGTAATAAGTCTTCCAAAAAATTGAATTGAGTTATCTTTCATTTTAATCTCCTAACTTAATAATAAATTTGAAAATATTTGTATTTTAATATAAAAAATTATTGTACATAAATAAATTTATTTATGCACGTAAATTTATATATTATTTATAAGTTTTTAATTTGTTATTTATTATAATTATTCCCAAAAAATGTTTTATATATTCAAGAAAAAAGATAATAATAAAAATAAAAATAATGGAAATAATAAAAATAAAAAAATTTAAAGTTTATAGGTTTTTTATAAAATCTAAATTTATTATGGAGGATAAGAAACTTTATAGCAACTAAAGGCAAAGAGTTTCTTATAGTGAAATATGTTAATTACTTTTTTTAGATCAGTGATATTGTATATAATAGTATTAATTGTAATGAGATTGATGGGAAAAAGGGAAATTGGACAAATGCAACCTTTTGAATTAGTTATTTCAATGATGATTGCAGATTTGGCATCAATACCAATGAGTGAAATAGGAATTCCAATATTCAATGGAATAGTTCCAATATTAGGATTATTAACAATGCATTTACTTATTTCATTGTTTAATATTAAATCGGTAAGATTTAGAAAAATAGTGTGTGGAAAGCCTAGTATATTGATGTATAAAGGCAAAATAGATGAGAATGCATTAGAAAAAGAAAGGTTTACAGTTAATGAATTGCAAGAAAGATTACGTGGACAAAGTGTTTTCAATCTTGGAGATGTTGATTATGCAATATTAGAAACTAGTGGAAAAATATCTGTAATATTAAAACCAGAAAAACGTAATACTATTCCTGAAGATTTTAAAATGAATCCTGATTTTGAAGGTGTAACTTACGATTTAGTATTAGACGGAACTATAATGTTTGAAAATTTGCAAAAAATAGGAAAAAATTATGCATGGCTTAAAAATCAAGTTAAAAAGTTCGGTTATATGCCTGAAGAAGCATTAATTGCAACTATTAATGAAAAGGGAGATTTTTTCTGTCAAAAAAAAGAAAAGAATGAAAAAGTATAAATAAATTGAAAGGTGTGTTTATATGAAGAAAGAGGAGATTATAACACTATTGATTATTATATTAATAGTTATTGGTAATATAGTATCACAGGAATATACCAAAAAAAGCATGGATGAAATAGACGAAAAACTAGCAAACATAAAAGAGGAAGCATTATCAAAACAGTATGATAGTAAAGAACTTGCAGATAAAATGAATAAAATATATGAAGATTGGAAAAAGAGAGAAGAAGTTTTATCATATTATATAGAACATGCAGAGCTTGAGAAGGTTAATACTCAGATACTTAGATCAGAAGCTCTTTTTGAAGCGGATATACAAGATCAATGTGTATCTGAAATTGAAAATGGAATGTACGTTTTGGAACATATTAAAAATAAACAAGCTTTTTCATTAAAAAATATATTCTAGAAAATTCAGATTTGTTAATTTTGTCATAAATTTGAATTTAATAGAATATATTTATAATTTTAGTGAAATTAAGAAATGAAAATTTAATAACAAATTTATTTTATACTTAATCCAAAATTGACCAATTCTTTTTCTATTAATTTTTTATTTTCTTCGCAAGGTTCAATTAAAGGGAGCCTAGGGTTACCAAAATTATAATTAATTAATTTTAAAGCATATTTAATAGGAGTTGGATTTGTTTCACAAAATAAAGCATTAATTAGAGGAAGTGCTTTTAATTGTTTTTGAAGAGGTTCATATATATTTCCATCGAAATATTCAAAAATCATATCGTGCAAATATTTTGGCGTCAAATTTGAAAGTACAGAAATAGCTCCAATTCCACCAAGTGAAAGTATTGGAACAATTTGATCGTCATTTCCAGAGTATATATTAAAATCGGAGTCACAAAGTTCTCTAATCTTGGCTATTTGTGAGATATTTCCACTGGCTTCTTTTATTGCTACAATATTAGAAATTTTAGAAAGTTTAGAACAAGTAGCAGGCTCAATGTTTAGCCCTGTTCTACTAGGTACATTATATAAGATAATTGGCAAGTTAGTTGAATTTGCAATAGCTTCGTAATGAGCTAATAAGCCATTTTGAGTAGTTTTATTATAATATGGAGTAACAATTAAAACTCCATCGGTACCAACATTTTCCGCAAATTTCGTTAAATCAATTGCATCTTTAGTATTATTAGAACCAGTACCAGCAATAACAGGAACTCTATGATTAACAGTTTTTACTACAAATTTAATAGTGTCTTGTCTTTCTTTAACAGTCATAGTTGCAGATTCTCCAGTAGTTCCACATACTATTAGAGCATCAACATTATCTTGTATTTGAAATTCAATAAACTTTTTAAAAATATCATAATTTATATTATCATTAATGAAAGGTGTTACAAGGGCTGTTCCAACGCCTTTAAAGATTGTTTGTTTCATAATATTAAGACTTCCTTTTAAAAAAATATTTAGGTTTTACTAAAGGATTTACCTATAAACCAATTTGAAAAAAGTATTTATAATTATAAATAGTTTTTAAAAAAGTTTTTACAATAGATTAATATGTTTAAAATATTAAATTAGAACTAATTATTATTATTTATATTTACAGATAAAGTGATATTTATATGTTTAATTACAAGAGTAAAAATTTACGAAAAGTATTGCAAAAGAAAAATAGATAATGTAAAATAAAAAATGATAATTTTCAAATAAATTAAATTTAAAAATAATAAATAAAACTAAAATCATAGATTATCTATTATGAAAAATAAAAGAAGGTAAATACAAATGAAATATAACCAAGTATCACAAAAAACAAAAGAAGAAGTTTTAAAAATAGTAAAATCAAAAGAAACTGGTTTAAGTAGTAGTGAAGCTAAAAAAAGGTTAGAAAAGAATGGAAAGAATATAACTACAGCAACTAAAAAAAGAGGATGGCTTTATTTTTTGTTGCAATCTTTCAAAGACAAATTTATAATGATTTTATTAGTATTAGCAGTAATTGATTATATTAGTGGAGATACTACTGGAACTTTTATAATTATAGGGATTTCTATAGCTAGTGCAATTTTGAGATTTTCTCAAGACTATTCAACATATAAATTTAATGAAAAGTTGAAAGAAAAAATTAAGGCAACTGCTGATGTTATACGAAATAATAAATTAAGCAATATTTTTGCAGATAATTTAGTAATTGGTGATATAGTAACTTTGAGTGCAGGTTCTGTAATTCCTGCTGATATTATGTTAATTAATAGCAAAGACTTATTTATTAATCAGTCTGTTTTCACAGGAGAGAGTGTTCCTGTTGAAAAGAAATTTAATAAACCAGCAAAAAAAGATGATGAACTTTTTGATATTCCTAATATATGTTTTATGGGATCGAGTGTAGTAAGTGGTAATGGAACAGGAGTTGTAATTACTACTGGTTTAAATACTTATATGGGAAATATGAACAAGGATATTGATACTAAAAGAGAGCCTACTAATTTTGAAAAAGGCATGGACAGAATAACAAAAATGCTTATAAAATATATGTTGATAATTTCAATAGGAGTTTTTGTAGTATATGGAATAATAAGAAAAGATTTAACTGAAGCTTTACTTTTTGCATTATCAGTAGCTGTTGGAATAACTCCAAGTATGCTTCCTATGATTGTAAATGTTAATTTAACAAGAGGTAGTAGAAATTTAGCTAAGAAAAAAACATTGGTGAAAAATATTCAGTCAATTCAAAATATTGGTTCAATGGATATACTTTGCACTGATAAAACTGGAACTTTGACTATGGATAATATAGTTTTACAAAAGTATATTGATGTTGAAGGAAATGATGATCCTTATGTATTAAAATGTGCTTATGTTAATAGCAAACTTGAAACAGGTCTTAAAAATATTGTTGATAAAGCAATAATGGCTTATGGCAGTCAAAATAAAGTTAACATTAAAGATTATAAAAAAGTTGATGAGATTCCATTTGACTATATGAGAAAGAGGACAAGCATTGTTGTTGAAAATCAAAATGAATATACTATGATTACAAAAGGTGCGTTAGAAGAATTATTAAAGATTTCTAATAGCGCAATACTAAATGGCAAAAAAGTTAAATTAACAGATAATATAATAAATAATATTAATGCTAAAGCTGAAGAACTTTCAAAACAAGGAATGCAAGTAATTTGCTTAGCAGTGAAAAAAGAATATTCTGGAACTGAAAAGTTTAGCACAGAAGATGAAAAAGAGATGTCAATTATTGGTTTAATTGCATTCTTAGATCCACCAAAGAAGGATGCAAAAGCAACTCTTGCAAAATTAAGAAAACTTGGAGTTACTACAAAAATTCTTACAGGCGATAATCAATATTCTACAGAAAGTGTATGCAGTATAGTTGGAATAAAAAGTGAAATAATGCTTGGAAAAGATGTTGACAAATTATCAGACAAAGAGTTAGCAAAAGTTGTGGAAAAAGTAGACGTATTTGCTAGAATGAATCCAATGCAAAAAGAGAGAATAGTTAAAGCTTTAAAAGCTAATGGACATGTAGTAGGATACATGGGTGATGGTGTAAATGATGCTCAATCACTACATGCTTCAGATGTAGGAATATCCGTAAATACAGCGACAGATATTGCAAAAGAGTCAAGCGACATAATTTTGCTAGAGAAGAGCTTAGATGTTATATACAATGGAGTAGTTGAAGGCAGAGTAGTATATGGAAATATTATAAAATATATGAAATTAGCTTTAAGCTCAGATTTTGGTGATGTATTTAGTATAATGATAGCAAGTATATTCTTACCATTTTTACCATTACTTCCAATACAAATGCTAATGCAGGATTTCTTATTTGAAATATCACAAATAGCAATTCCTTATGATACTGTTGATCCAGAATTTATATTAAAACCTAGAAAATGGGATACTAAAGATTTAGGAAAATTTATGAGAATAATGGGTATGGTAAGTTCAATTACAGATGTTATGGCATTTATAATATTCTGGTTTGTAATGGGATATAACTCAGTTGAAATGCAATCGTATTTCCAAACAGCTTGGTTTATAGAATGCTTAGTGTCAGAAACTTTGATAGTACATTATATACGTACTCCTAAAATACCTTTTATACAATCAATGCCAAGTAAGCCATTATTTGCAATGACTATTGTAACTATAGTTGGAACTTTAATAACACCATTAGTATTACATGGTGTAGCCGATTTTAATTATGAAATAATGCCACCAATTTATTATGTATATTTAATAGGACTTGTACTTCTTTACGCAGTAATAGTTCAAGTGGTTAAGAAGATTTATATTAGAAAAAATGGAGAATGGCTATAAAAAATAATATTTAAATGCTAAACCAATAGAAAGCTAAATGCAAAACATTCAGTTAAAGATAGAACTAAATAATTATTTTAAAATATAAATTAAATATTATATAAAAAATAAGCGCAAAATCATTGAATTTTGCGTTTTTATAATGTATAATATGAAAGTATTTATATATAAGAAAAAATTTAAGATTGTTTTAACAAAATAATTATTGAAAATAAAAATATACTTTGATTTTGAGGAGAAAAAATGATAAAAAATATATTGCAAGTATTAGAAAATACTACATCAAAATTTCCTAAAAAAGTTGCTTATGGAGATTCTAAAAGAGAAGTTACATATCTTGAATTTACTAATAATTCAAAGAAAATTGGTACAAGCATAATTGATAAAATTAACGTAACGAAATCGCCTATCATAATATTTGTAGATAAGACAGTAAATTGCCTTGAAACTATGATGGGAATAGTTTACAGTGGAAATTTTTATTCAATTGTTGATACTAATTCACCAAAAGATAGAGTAGAAAATATTTTAAAAACTCTAAATCCAGTTGCAATAATAACAGATGAAAAGAATAAGACAAAACTTGACAGATTAGAGATTTTTAATAATACTAAATGCAATAATATTGAATTAAAAATCGATGAAAAAAATATAATAAAAAAATGCAATAGTGATAAGATAGATTATTCACAGAAAAATGAAAATAATATTAATGATTGTAAAATCTTATATTATGAAAATTTAGTTGATTGTAATATAAATCAAGAAAAATTAGATTTAGTGAGAGATATACAAATAGATACAGATATTATGTATATATTATTTACATCTGGTTCAACTGGAGTTCCAAAAGGAACAATAATCAGCCATAGGGCTGTACTTTCATATATTGCATGGGTACAAGATACATTTGATGTAGATGAAAATACTGTATGGGGAAGCCAAACACCTTTCTATTTTAGTATGTCAATAACAGATGTATTTACTAATATGTTAATCGGTGGAACGCTATATGTTATTCCTAAAATTAATTTTTCATTTCCTATAAATTTGTTAAAGTTTATGAATGAGAAGAAAATAAATACTATTTATTGGGTTCCTTCTGCATTATGTATCGTTGCAAATTTAGGAGCTTTAAAAGATATTCAATTACCATATTTAAAAAATATTTTCTTTGCAGGTGAAGTAATGCCTGTAAAACAGTTAAATATGTGGATGAAAGCTCTTCCAAATTGTGTATATGCAAATTTGTATGGACCAACTGAGACTACTGACATTTGTTCTTATTATGTAGTTGATAGAAAGTTTGAAGATAATGAAACATTACCGATTGGAAAACATTGTAACAATTGCAATTTATTTATAGTAAAAGAAGATGGAACAGAAGCAAAAGATGGTGAACAAGGCGAATTATATGCAAGAGGTTCATTCTTAGCTTATGGATATTATGGTAATGAGGAAAAAACAAAAGGAGCTTTTGTACAGAATCCATTAAATAAAAAATATCCAGAAATTGCTTATAAAACTGGAGATATTGTTAAATATAATGATAAAGGTGAACTGATATATTTATCAAGAAAAGATTATCAGATAAAACATATGGGATATAGAATAGAACTTGGAGAAATTGAAAAAAATATATATGCAGTTGATGAAATTATACTTTGTGTAGCTGTATATGATGATAAAAATTCAAAAATAGTTTTATGCTATCAAGGAGATATTCTAGAAGATGAATTAGCAAAAAGAGCAGAAAAATTATTATTACCTTATATGAGACCTAATAAGTATATAAAGCTTAATGTAATGCCTTATAATGCTAATGGAAAAATTGATAGAAAAAAATTAAAAGCAGATTATTGTGAATAAATTAAAAAATAAATATT
Source organism: Bacillota bacterium (assembly GCA_052036095.1). GTDB lineage: Bacteria > Bacillota > Clostridia > TANB77 > CAG-508 > CAG-793. Next base: position 12,348 of record JBPOHA010000054.1, on the reverse strand, counting down.
AAGCAAATCAGATTTGAAAAAATAAAATATGAATGTCAATAAAAAATAAATATAAATATAAATTAAAATCAAAATTAAAATTAAATATAAATTAAAAAGGAGAAAAAAATAATGGACGAGTTAATTGAAATTTTAAAAGAAGTAAAGCCAGGAGTTGACTTTGAAAAAGAAGAGAATTTAATTGAAGGAGAGGTTTTAGATTCATTTGATATAGTAAATTTAGTATCAAAATTAAATAGTAATTTTGATATTGAAATTTCACCAGCAGATTTAGTACCTGAAAATTTTAAATCAGCTAAAGCTATGTATGCTTTAATTCAAAAGTTACAAGAAGACTAAAGCTTTTATTGAATATTTATAGAACAATTTAAAAATCAAAAAAGTGAGTAATAAAAAAATAAAGAAATAAAGAAATCAAGAAATAAAGAAATTAAAAAATAAAGAAATTAAAAAATAAAGAAATAAAAAATTTAATTATATATTAATTAGATTTAGAAAATGAAACTTAATCGGAGGGGAAAGAATCATGGCAATCAATTCATTAGAGTTCATAGCTTTTGTAGCAATAACAGTATTGCTATATTTTATCATGCCTAAAAAAGCAAAGTGGGTAATATTATTAATAGCAAGTTATGTATTTTATTTTTCAAATAGTACAAAATTAATTGCATTTTTATTAATAACTACATTATCTGTATATCTTGTAGCATTAAAAATGGGGAAAATCGATAAAGATTATAAAGCAAAAGTTGAAGAACTAAAATCAACTGGAAAAGAACTAACTGAAGAACAAAAAGAATATAAAAAACAACTAAAACAAAAGTCTAAAAGTTATAAGAAGAGAATTGTTGTATTAGGAATTTTATTTAATTTAGGAATATTAATATTCTTAAAATATTCAAGTTTCTTAGGTGGAAATTTAAATAGTTTATTTAGTGCATTACATTTTAATTTTACTATACCACTTTCAAAATTTATATTGCCATTAGGCATTTCTTATTATACATTACAATCTATAAGCTATATTGTAGATGTATATAGAGGAAAAGTTGAACCAGATAAAAATTTAGGAAGAGTAGCATTATTTGTTTCATTCTTTCCACAGATAGTAGAAGGACCAATTGGAAGATATGACAAACTTGCAAATCAACTTTATGATCCACATGACATAACTTATAAGAATTTAACTTATGGGGCTCAATTAATGCTTTGGGGTTATTTCAAAAAAATGGTTATAGCTGATAGAGTTGCAATGTATGCAAATGCTGTATTTGGAAATTATTCAAAGTATTCAGGATTAATTATTGTTCTTGGAATAATTACGTATACAATTCAAATATATGCTGAATTTTCTGGAGGAATTGATATAGTTAGAGGTGTCGCTCAAATATTTGGGATTAATATGGATGAGAACTTTAATAGACCATTCTTTTCAAAATCAATTGATGAATTTTGGAGAAGATGGAATATTACACTTGGAACTTGGTTAAAAGATTATGTATTTTACCCAGTATCTTTATCAAAATTAGGAATGAAAATAACTAATTTTGCTGTAAATAAAAAAAGCTATATTTCAAAAATTGTTCCAGTATTATTACCATTATTATGTGTATGGTTATGTAATGGATTTTGGCATGGTTCAGGTTGGAAATATATAATATATGGTATGTATTATTTTGCAATTATGCTTCTTGGAAAATTGCTTGCACCTATTGGAAATTGGATTATTAAAGTATTTAGGATTAATACGAAAGCAGGCAGTTGGAAATGGTTCCAGATTATTAGAACTACTATTTTCGTTTGTTTTGGAATGCTAATATTTAGAGCAGATTCAACGAGAATTGCATTTAGGATGTTTAAGTCAATATTTGATGTACATAATCTAGAACTTATATTTAATGGTCAAGCATTCTTACTAGGAGGAATGACTGTAGGAGATATAATAATTAGCATTATTGGTGTTATATTATTATTTACAACTAGTTTATACAGAGAAAAAGGTCATAGTATAAGAGAAGATTTGGAAAAACAAAATTTAGTATTTAGATGGTTAGTATTTTATATATTAATTTTTGCTATAATAATATTTGGAATATATGGGCAAGGATATGATGTACAAAGCTTTATATATGGACAGTTTTAAAGTAAATTTTATATTATAAATTATCAAAAAGTGTAATATTTATAAAAAAATTGATTAATGAAAAATGTTAAATTTTAAATAGTTAAAAAATATTATAAAAGATAATTATAAAAAAATGAAAGGTTAAAGATGAAAAAAATATTTAAATTAATAATATTTATAATTGTATTTGTATTGTTATTATGTATTTTTAATGAAATATTTAATCCAAGTGGGACTCTTAATGAATGGTATTCAACAAATTGTATTAGGGATTTTTATAAACAGAAAGCTGATACAATAGATGTTATTTACTTAGGAAATTCATGCGTATATACAGGAATTTCACCAGTTGAAATATATGAAAATTCTGGAATTACTGGTTATAGCTTTTCTTCTTCGGGGCAAAAAACATGGTCTTCATATTATCTATTAAAAGATGCTTTAAAAACTCAAAAGCCTAAGGTAGTATTTTTAGAAGCTGGAGAAACTTTATGCGAACAAAAAGATGAAGAAGAGTTAAATAAAAGAAATGTAATTGATTCAATGCCTTTAAGTGAAAATAAATTGTCTATGATTAATGATTCAATATATAATTTTTCGCAGTATGATAAATTGGGTTGTATATTTCCAATATTAAGGTATCATTCAAGATGGAACAGAATAAAAGAAAATGATTTAAGAAAGTTTGCAAAGAAAGGCGAAATTACTTATAAAGGCTACTTATTAGAAAGAAAAATCGCAGCATATAATCAAAAAGACGATAAAGATAAAAAGCGTGATATTAGAGATAAAAAAGAGAATGAAAATCAGAATAATGATTTAGTTAATAATATTAAAGAAAATGCAGATTTAGAAAATAGCAAGAAGAATGTTACAGATGATTCAGAATATGCCATAAATAAAATTATGAAATTGTGCAAAGAAAATAATTGTGAACTAGTATTAATAAAGATACCTGAACCAACATATTGGACATCGACAAAATATGAAGCAGTAAAAAACTTCGCAGAAAAAAAAGGATTAAAATATATTGATTTAAATTATGATAGCAATATTACTATGGATTGGAATGATGATACCCAAGATGGTGGAAATCACTTAAATGTATATGGAGCAGAAAAAATAGGAAATTATTTAGCAAATTATTTAAAAGTTAATTTTGAATTAGAAGATCATAGAGAAGATAAAAAGTATAATAGCTGGAATGAATTAGTTGTTAAATATGATACTGCCAAACAAGAAAAAAAGAATCAATAATTAATAGTTAATAACGAATATCAAATATAAAACAGTAAATAGTAAATAGCAAATAGTAAATAGTAAATAGCAAATAGCAAATAGTAAATAGTAAATAGTAAATAGTAAATAGCAAATAATTAATTAGATAAAAATATATTAATAATAAAAAGGAAAAGTTTATTTAAAATGTTGATAAAAGAAAAAAATACGAAAAATACTAACATAAAAAGAGGAATAATCTTCATATTAATAGCAATATTAATTTTCCTATTTATCAATAAGATTTCAGATCCTAGTGGAACTTATGGAGAGTGGTATACATCAAGTGCTTTAAAAGATTTCTATCAGAGGGACAAGAATACAGTCGATATGCTTTATGTTGGAAGTTCAAATGTTTATGCAGGAATTTCTCCACTTGAAATATATGAAAAAATTGGAGCCACTGGGTATTCGTATTCATCATCAGAGCAAAAAGTTTGGTCATCATATTATCTTATAAAAGAAGCATTGAAAACTCAAACACCAAAGGCAATATTTTTAGAAACAAGTGAATTCTTTAGTGATGCAACAGACCAAAATGAACAAGGAAAACGTAAAGCTATTGATCCTTTAAATTTTAGTGATAATAAAATTGAAATGGTTAATGATTTTGTATATGGATTTAGTAATTTTGATAAATTGAGTTGTTATGTAAAAATTTTAAGGTATCATTCAAGATGGACAAAATTAAATTGGAGTGATATTGAAAAAATATTTAATAAAGAATATTCGTACGAAGGTTATATTTTTGATAACAAAATCAAGAGCTTTTATTTTGATGAAAACAAAGTTAAACATGAAGAAGAAACAACACCAGATACATCAGTAACAGAAATGCCTAGCACTGTAAAAGATTATTTAAATAAAATTATTGAATTATGCAAGGAAAAAAATATAACATTAGTATTTATTAGTATGCCAACTCCAAAAACTTGGAGTCAGACAAAGCATAATGAAATTGAAAAAGTTACAACTGAAAATAATCTAAAATTTATAGATTTAAATACTGATGATGCACTAAATATTGATTGGGATAATGATAGTTCTGATTCCGGTACCCATTTAAATATTTATGGAGCAGAAAAGGTTGGAGATTATCTTTCAAATTATATAACTAAGAACTTTGAAATTACTGATCATAGAGAGGATGAAAAGTATCAAAAATGGAATAAAGATTTAGAACGTTATAATGAGAAAAAAGGAATAACTAAGACATATATAGATGAAAATAATAATAATAAAAAACAAGGAAAATAAGAAAAAAATTAAAAGATAGATTAAATTAAGAATAGATTAAATTAAAGATAGATTAAATTAAAAATAGATTAAATTAAAAGATAGATTAAATTAAAAGATAGATTAAATTAAAAATAGATTAAATTAAGAATAGATTAAATTAAAAATAAAAATTATATATAAAACTAAAAAGCTAAGAAAATAAGAAAAAATTTAAAAGATAGATTAAATTAAAAATAAAAATTATATATAAAACTAAAAAGCTAAGAAAATAATTAATAAAAATAGATTTAATAATATTATAATATTCAAAAAATTAAATTTATGAATTATTATTTTTTAGGAGGTGCTCATGCTAGAAGGAAAATTTGTACATTTACATGTTCATAGTGAATTTAGCTTACTTGATGGTGCTAATCGTATTAAAGATTTACCAGTTAGAGCTAGAGAACTTGGAATGGATGCTATGGCTATTACAGATCATGGCGTTATGTTTGGTGCAATTGATTTCTATAAAGCATGTAAGGCAAATGGTGTTAAACCTATAATTGGTTGTGAAGTATATGTAGCTCCTAGAAAACTAACTGATAAAGAACCTGATATTGATAATAAATATAATCATCTTATATTACTTGCAAAAGATATGAATGGATATAGAAATTTAACAAAGCTCGTATCATTAGGCTTTACAGATGGTTTTTATTATAAACCTCGTATTGACAAAGAAATACTTGAAAAATATCATGAAGGATTGGTATGCTCTAGTGCTTGCTTAGCTGGAGAAGTAGCATCAGCTTTATATAAAGGAGACTACGAAGAAGCAAAAAAAGTGGCTTCTTGGTTTAAAAATGTATTTGGAGAAGACTATTATTTAGAGATTCAAAATAATGGTATTAAAGAGCAAGTATTGGTAAATCAAAAACTTATAGAACTTGCTCATGAATTAAATATTCCACTTGTTGCAACCAATGATTCGCATTATCTAAAAAAAGAAGATGCCTACAATCATGAGGTTTTATTATGCATTCAAACTGGAAAGAGAATGTCAGACGAAGATAGAATGAAATTCGATACAGATGAGCTTTATATTAAATCACCAGAAGAGATGATTGAATATTTTAAAGCAGTGCCAGAAGCAATAGAAAACACAGTAAAGATAGCTGAAAAATGTAATGTTGAATTTGAATTTGGACATACAATACTTCCTAATTATGATGTACCAAAAGAATATGCCACTCATTATGATTATTTAAAAAAATTAGCAGATGATGGTATTAAAAATAGATATGGCGAAAATCCTTCACAAGAAATACTTGAAAGAGAAGAATATGAACTTAGTGTAATTAAAAAAATGGGATATGTAGACTATTTCTTAATAGTATGGGATTATGTACATTTTGCAAAATCACATGATATTCCAGTAGGACCAGGAAGAGGATCAGGAGCAGGTTCAATTATTGCGTATGCTATCGCAATTACAGATCTTGATCCAATTAAATATGGACTTATTTTTGAAAGATTTTTAAATCCAGAAAGAATAAGTATGCCAGATTTTGATATAGATTTTGATTATGAAAAAAGACAAGATGTAATTGATTATGTTGCAAGAAAATATGGACATGATCATGTTTCACAAATAATTACATTTGGAACAATGGCTGCTAAGATGGTTATAAGAGATGTTGCTAGGGTACTTGATTTTTCATATGCAGAGGCTGACAAGCTAGCTAAAATGATACCTAATGAAATTCATATTACAATTTCAAAGGCAATGGAACTAAATAAAGAATTAAAAGATGAATATGATAATAACCCTGATGTTAAAAATTTATTAGATATTGCAATGTCACTTGAAGGAATGCCAAGACAGGCTTCAACACATGCTTGTGGAATTATTATAGCAAGAGAACCAGTTGTCAATTATGTTCCACTATATGCAAGAGATGATGTAATATCTACTCAATACATAATGACAACATTAGAAGAATTAGGTCTTTTAAAAATGGACTTTTTAGGGTTACGTACATTAACTGTAATTAGAGATGCTTGTGATTTAGTAAAACAAAATAGAGGAATAGATGTTAAATTTGATACAGATATGAATGATCCTAAGGTATATAAATTGTGGCAAGATGGTGATTCAATAGGAATATTTCAGTTTGAAAGTCAAGGCATGACAAACTTTATGAAGGAATTGAAACCAGATTGCTTAGAAGATATTATAGCTGGAGTTTCATTATATCGCCCAGGACCAATGGATCAGATACCAAGATATATTGCAAACAAAAAAGATCCAGATCATGCTGTATACACTCATGATAGTTTAAAACCAATATTAAAGGTAACTTATGGTTGCATGGTATATCAAGAACAAGTAATGCAGATAGTAAGAGATTTAGCTGGATATTCATTAGGAAGAGCTGATTTAGTAAGACGTGCAATGGGTAAGAAAAAACTTGATGTTATGGCAAAAGAACGTGAAAATTTTGTACATGGAAAACTTGACGAAAATGGAAATATTGAAATTCAAGGCTGTATAAGAAATGGTATTGATGAAGCATCTGCTAATAAGATATTTGATGAAATGTCAGAATTCGCAAAATATGCATTTAATAAATCACATGCAGCTTGCTATGCAGTATTATCTTATCAAACAGCTTATCTAAAAGCATATTATCCTGCAGAATTTATGGCAGCTATGTTAAATAGTTTTTTGGGAAATTTGGACAAAGTTCCAATATATATAAATGAATGCAGAAAGTTAAAAATAGATATATTAAAGCCTGATATAAATAAGAGTTCAACTAAATTCACTGTTGAAGGAAATTCAATAAGATTTGGATTAGGTAGTGTAAAAAATGTAGGACTTGCAGCAGTTGACAGTGTTGTAGCAGAAAGAAATCAGCATGGAGAATTTAAAGATTTTACAGATTTTGCAGAAAGAATATATGGAGAATCAGTAAATAAAAAATGTGTTGAAAGTTTAATACGTTCAGGTGCATTTGATAATTTAGGAAAAACTAGAAGTACATTAATAGCATCATTTGAAAAAATAATTGATACAATATCAGATGAAAACAAAAAAGACTTTACAAATCAAATAACAATGTTTGATATAGCTAATAGTGAAGATACAGTACAAAAAATGAAATATACATTTATGGAATTAAAAGAATTTAGTGAAAAAGAAATTCTATCAATGGAAAAAGAAATGCTTGGAATTTATATATCTGGACATCCACTTGAAAAATATAGAAAGCAAATTGAAACACAGACAAATATAAATACAATTATGCTAGAAGAAGCAAATGAAAATATCCAAACAAATGGAGAATGTGCATTAAAAGATAATGCAACAGTAAAACTTGCAGGAATTATAACTAAGATAAAAAAGAAATTCACAAAATCTAATAAAATAATGGCTTTTGTGACAGTAGAAGATTTATATGGATCATGCGAGGTTATGATATTTGAAAGTTGCTATAATTCTTGTTCAAAATTATTATATGAAGAAAGTATAGTGAAAATAACAGGAAGAATAAGCATAAGGGAAGACCAAGATATTACAATTATTGCTAGCACGATTACAGAGTTAGAAGATGCAACTCCTAAAAAACTACAAATTGATTTAACAAATTTAAGTGAAGAAACAAAATCAAGATTAAGAGGAGCAATAGTATTTTTTAGTGGTGACAAAAATAATTTGATGGTATGTGTAAAACAAGGGGACAAAATAGATAATTGTGGAGCAATATATGCAACAAATGATACTATAAAAGAATTTGAAGAAATAGCTGGCAAAGAAAACATAAGTTATATAGAAAAATAAATGGAAAAACTATTGAAAAAAAAAGCATAAATTGATATACTAGTAATATCATAAACTTATAGGAGGTTTAGATTATGGAAGAAGATAAAAAAGAAATAAAAGAAATAAAAGAAGAGAATATAAATTTAGATGCTAATAATATTCAAATATCAGATGATGTTGTTGCAGTAATTGCAGGAATGGCAGCCTCAGAGGTACCAGGAGTATCTGAGATGGCAGGTGGATTTGCCGGTGGAATTTCTGAAGTTTTAAGCGGAAAAAAGAATATGGCAAAAGGTATTAAAGTTGATATACAAGAAAAAGAAACTAAAATTGACGTAAACATAATTGTTGATTATGGTGCAAGAATACCAGATATAGCTTTTGAAATTCAAAAAAGAGTAAAGAAGTCAGTTGAAAATATGACTGGATTGAACGTAACTGAGGTAAATGTTCATGTTCAAGGTGTTAGCACACCAGCAAGTGAAAAGAAAACAGAGAAAAAAGAAGAAAAAGCTGATGATAAAAAAGTAGAAAAGAAAGATGATAATAAAAAAGAAAAAAAGGCAGAGAAGAAAATAGTTAATAAAGAGATAAAAAAAGCACCTGAAAAGAAGTCAATAATAAAGAAATAACGAGAATTAATTATAAAAATAAAGTTACAAATAACATAAGGAAAACTAATTATTATAGAAAAATGATATTAAACTTAAAAATAATTATTAAATATATTGGATTAGCGTATATGGATATTTATATAAATTTAAATTTGAAAAATCAAAGGAGAAAAAATGAAATTTTTAGATAGATTAGGATTGGGAATATTTTCAACGATAATATTAATATTATCAATTATATTATGTTTAATGGGGTTAAATATAGTTCAACCAACTATATTTGGAATATTAATTACAAAAGCATTACAGTATCAAACAGCTACATATATCTTAATAGGGGCTTCAATATTTCTAATATTATTGTCAATAAAATGTTTATTCTTTTATTCAGATAAAAAATCAAATGGTGAGAGTGAAGAAGGCATATTAATGGAAAATTCTGATGGAAAGTTATCAATTACCAAAGATACTCTAGAAAGTATGGTAGATGGTACTATAAAAGAATTTGCTAGTATAGTATCTTCACAAACTAAAGTTATAATAACTAAGCAAAATGATGTATTAATTCATATAATTATAGATGTAAGCAAAGGTACAATAATAAAAGAAACCACTTCAAAATTGCAATCAAAAGTAAAAAAAGAAGTTAAGGAAGCAACTGATTTAGAGATTAAACAAGTCGATGTAGAAGTAAGAAATGTAGAAACGCCCACAAGTGAAGAAAATAATATAGAAGTGGCAAAAAAGTCAAAAATAAAGGAATAATATATATTATAAAAATTAATTAATATCGTAAATTGAAATATTAGTTAGAATATTAGTAACTAAAATTAGGAGGATAATTATGGACGACTTAAAGAAATTTATTACAAATTATTGGGGAGGAATTCTAGGAGGTATAGCAACATTAATATTAGGTTGCACTGGAGCATATAGAGTATTAATTGTAATTTGTTTAATTTGTTTTGGAATTTGGGCTGGAAATTATTTTCAACATAATAAAGATAAAGTAAAAACTAATATTAAAAAATTCGTAGATAAAATGTAGTTAATAAATTAAACAAAAAGGGGTAATGATGAATAGAACAGAAAGCAGAGAAGCTGCGTTTAAACTATTATATAGTTTTCAAATAGCAAAATATGATGATGCAAATGAACAGATAAATATATATATTGAAGAGGAAAACATTAAAGACAAGGAAGCACAAAAATATATTAAAGATGTTATTTTAGGAGTTGAAAAAAATAATAACAATATAGAAAAAGAAATTAATGACAATATAAAAGAAGAATGGACAATTTCTAGAATATCAAAAGTTGATTTAACATTATTAAAATTAGGAATATATGAAATATTATATTCTAAATTGCCATATAAAGTTGTTATAAATGAGGTTGTAGAACTTGCAAAAAAATATGGAGATGATAATTCAAAAGGATTTATAAATGGAGCCCTTGCGAGCATTATAAAGAAAAATAATATTAATTAACTTAAAAGTAATATAAATATTATTGATTAAAGAAATTCTTTTAAGAATATTAATAATACACAGTTTAATATAAATTTCTATTATAAGATTGCACATAATATAGATTATGTGCTTTTATTTACAAAAAGAGGCGAATATGGATATAGAACCAATAACAGTAGAACAATTAAATACATACATAAAAAATAAAATAGATGGTGATGAATATTTAAATAATGTATATGTTAGAGGAGAAATTTCTAATTTTAAATTGCATTATACAGGTCATATGTATTTTACCTTGAAAGATGAGAAATCATTAATAAAGTGCATTATGTTTAAAAGCTATACACCACATTTAACATTTATGCCAAAAGACGGAATGAAGGTAGCAATATTAGGCTCAGTATCTGTTTTTGAAAGAGATGGTGTATATCAAATTTATTGCAAGGCAATGAAGCAAGATGGAATTGGTTCTTTATATGAAGCCTATGAAAAAATGAAAGCAAAATTAGAAGAAGAAGGATATTTTGCTGAAGAACATAAAATGAAAATTCCAAAATTTCCTAAAACTATAGGAGTGCTTACTTCATCAACAGGAGCTGTAATTAGAGACATAATAAATGTATCAACTAGAAGAAATCCTAACGTACATATACGATTATTACCAGTGCCAGTTCAAGGACCAGGAGCTGCAGAAGATATAGCAAATGGAATAATAAAAATGAATAGGGAAAAACTTGCAGATGTATTAATAGTTGGAAGAGGTGGAGGATCTTTGGAAGATTTATGGCCATTCAATGAGGAAATAGTTGCAAAAGCAATATATAATTCTGAAATACCAATAATATCAGCAGTAGGACATGAAACAGACTTTACAATAGCAGATTTTGTAGCAGATTTAAGGGCACCAACACCATCAGCAGCTGCAGAACTTGCAGTTCCAAATATACTAGATGTCAAGTCTAATATAGATTCATATAATAATAGATACAAAAATGCTTTAAAGAAAAAAGTACAAGTTATGAGACTTAGATATGAAAAATGTATGGCAAGCAAAGCATTTAAAGAGCCAATGCAAAAAATTAATGAAAAATCAATTTTAATTGATAATTATGTCAAAAACATGTACTATAATATATCTACTAAATTACAATCTAAAAAGTCGAATTTCAAAAATGTAATAACAAAAATAGATACATTAAGTCCAATGAAAACTCTAGCAAGAGGTTATAGCATAACAGAGAAAGATGACAAGATTATAAAGAGTGTACAAGATTTAAAACAAGGTGATAATGTAACTTTAAAGTATTATGATGGAAAAGCAGAAGCAAAGATTTTGTAACAAAATCATAAGTTCTATACTGAAAGATGAATATTATAACAGTTAAAGATTAGTTTTCTTATGTTATAATGTAAAAAAACATTTGTTATAATATTAAACATATAGATATATTATAAAAGTATATAGAGAAGGGAAATACGAAAATGGAAAGTAAAAAAGATGAAAATAAAAAGGATAATGATATTAATTTTGAAGATGCAATGGAAAAATTAGAATTAATTGCTGAAGAATTAGAAAAGGATGATTTAACGTTAGATAAATCTGTTAGCAAATTTGAAGAGGGAATGGAACTTTCAAAAAGATGCAGTGAAATATTAGAAAATGCAGAAAAAAGAATTACTATTTTATTAGATGGAAGTGAAGAAAATTTTACACCAAAAGAAGATTAAATATTTTATATAAAAATAAAGTTAAAATGGAAATTATTATAATAAAAAAGTTAAAATAGAAATTATTATAATAAAAAAGTT
>JBPOHA010000010.1:0-1675 GCA_052036095.1 Bacillota bacterium | reverse complement strand
GAATACGTATTGTATTTAGTACATGCAAATCGTGAAAAAATAATTCAAGAAAATGGTAGTTACCCAAAATTTTCTTCATACGTTAAAGATAACAGTATTTATAAAGTTGTTTTAGATTGTGAAAAAGATATAGATTTAGATAAATTGTTTTTAAAGTTTAATAGAATAATCAATAAATATGAAATAGATAATTTATGAACAAGAAAGAATTAATTGAATATATAAGAGCTTATTATCCAGAAGATCAAATTACTTTTTATGATGATGGTCTTTCAATTTCATTTTATGGATATAATGATGATTTTTACTATATTTTTTTAAATGATGACAGAGTAAAAATATGGAGTGACTTCACTATTTTTAGTGATTCTTGTTACCCTTATTCTATTCATCCATTTAATTGTGAAGACTACCGCTTAGATGGATTTACACAAGAACAATTAAAAAGTTCACTATTATTAATTCATGAAAATTTTAAAAAAATTAAAATTAAAGTTTTGCAAAACAAAAGAAAAATGCTTAAAGATAAAATAGAAAAACTATAAAGGAGACAAAATGAATCAGAATTTAGAATCTATGTGCAAACTGGCAATAACAGAATTTCAAGATATTCCATTTGAAAAATTGGAAGCCATGCTTATGCCTGAAAGTGTAGCATGCAAGATGCCAATTGAGGTAACAGATATGTATGATGGAACTTACAAACTTTCTCTGGCAAGTGATGTATTTTTACATAATAATAAAAAACTTGTTAATTGTAAGGAAGACGTTATTAAAACTATAATTAGAACATTACTTCCAGTTTTTATTATCATGGCAAAGAAAAATTATCCAAAACTTGATGATGAAGATATATTTTTTAACCTGTTAGCGGATTCTGTGAAAGAATGAAAGATGAAAGATTATTAGATAAAGATGAAAGCTTCATAGAAAGTGTAAAAGATATCTTATTAAAAAAGTATCACATAAATTTTCACGCAAGACTATTTGATGATAAGATGTGTTTTACTTCACATGTGAAAGATGATTTGAAACGTAAGGAATCTAAAATTTGTATTCTATTAGATCGGCCAGCAAAAGGGCAAAATATAATGGAAATGAGTTGTGGAAATATCAAAGACTTTAAAAAGCCTGAAGAATATGCAAAAAATGTTGCCTTAACAATAAAAAAATTAAGACAAGTATTTATGAAACATAAGGTCAATGAATTATGAGATTATAAGTCGGAATTCAGTTCCGACTTTTTTGTGTCTTATATAAATACAAATATAAAGAAGGACACAAATATGTTAGTTTCTGGCGGAAAAATTTTAGCAATTGATAAGATAAACACAGCCGATACATTATCTGGCAATGGTGTAACTATTGCACTTGGACTTAACACTTCTTATTTAGTAAATTCTGCTACACAAGAAGAGGTGAATGCTGGAGAAATATCTAGTGCTTATGTAAGTCCAGCTACAATAAATAATTTTTCAAATAACAGTATTAATACAGAAAAAATAAGTGCTTCATATTTAGTTGGTAATTCTGCAAATGTAAGTTCGCTAAGCGGAATTGATGTAACTGATATTAAAGATTCTGTTGATTTTTATAAAAATAGTGCTGATGAAGTTGTTTCTGTTTACAATACAGTAAACAGTAATTCTGGTAACTGGAATGAATCATATTCATA
>JBPOHA010000001.1:0-11561 GCA_052036095.1 Bacillota bacterium | reverse complement strand
CAGTTTGTATTTGTTCCTTTATATCTGCTATTTCTGTTTTTGTTTTTGCCTCCGATGCTTTCCCTAATATTCCATTTTCTCCACTTAATGCATTTATTGATATTCCTGCTAATATCAATAAAACTACGATGGTCACAACAAGAGCTATTAATGTTATACCTTTTACATTTTTAATTATCTTTTTATTCCTTTTTTCTTTCATCACTTTTTCTCCTTTCGTTCCTTGCTTTTACTTTTCCTTCTTGTGTTATTTTGCTTATTGTATGCGCTTTTTACTTTTTTAGCATACTTTTGTTTTTTCTTCTTGTATTCCTCTCTACATAATTTTGCTCTTGTTGTATTTTATCTTTATATTTTTTATATAGAGATTTAATACATTTTTATTTTACAGTATCCGTTTTCTTTTTGCAATACTTTATGTAAATATTTACTTTTACAATTGACCTTATAATTAACCTATATTAATTGTTATATTCTCTTATTCAATTTTAAGTCAATAATTAATCACACTTTTTTTACTAAAAAGACACATTTTATTAATATAATGATAATAAATTATGTAGTATAAATTTAAGCTAATTATAAGGTTTAAAATATATATTATGTTAAAGGAGTGATTATAATAAATATAAATGATTACAAAAGTCTAGATAAAAAAATTAATATTAAAAATGAAAAATACAATGATATACATATTCTTAAAGAAAAGGATTATGTTACAAAGCCAAAAGATAGTGGTTATTCTAGCTATCATATTATCGTTGAAATTCCTATTGTATTAGATGGAAACACTAATTATATAAAAGCTGAAATACAAATTCGTAGTTTAGCTATGGATTTTTGGGCAAGTCTTGAACACACCATAAAATATAAGCCAAATGGCGACATTAATGAAAACGTTGCAAAAGAGCTCATTCAATGTGCTAATGATATTAATGTACTTGATGATAAAATGGTAGAATTTTTTCAAAAATAGTTATGACAAAAATCTTCGTATGAATATCATACGAAGATTTTTATTTTAATTTTACTATTTTATTTTCATTGTTTTTTAATTTAATTTTAATTGTATTTTGATTTTAATTTATTTTATTTTTATTTATTATATTTTGATTTTATTTTGATTTTATTTTGATTTTATTTTCATTTTATTCTCATTATATTTTTGCTTAAATAAGTATTGATTAATTAGATATATCTACTTTTAGTCTCCTAAGCATATTTCTACATCTCTTGCAGTTTTTACAAGTTCGCTATCCATTGTAACTAAGCGAACATTGCTTTCTTTTGTTCCGCCTTCAATTGCTCCAAGTTTTTTGTTTTCTCCTACAACTTCTTCAAGTGGTACATATCCTAATTTTCCATTTTGTATAACTGTAAGAACACCAAATTTTCCTTCCATTGCAAGTTCCATAGCTTTTGCACCATATTTAGTAGAAAGGACTCTATCATAAGATGTTGGTGTTCCTCCTCTTTGCATATATCCAAGTGTTGTACATCTTGATTCTAATCCAGTTAATTCTTCTAATTCTTTTGCAACTTTTTCTCCAGCTCCTGCAAATTTTATACTAATTCCTGTATTTTCTCCAATCTTTGCTTTATATGTTGAAGCTTCTCCATCTTTTGGTATAGCACCTTCTGATACTACTACTATACTAAATTTTTTGCCTTTTGAAATTCTCTTCTTTATTGATTCTGCTGCTTTATTTATATCATAAGGAATTTCTGGTATTAATGCAACATCTGCACCACCTGCTATCGCTGACTCTAAAGCAATCCATCCGGCAAATCTTCCCATAACTTCTAGTACCATAATTCTATGATGTGTTTCTGCTGTTGAATGTAATCTGTCTAATGCGTCTGTTGCAACTGATACAGCTGTATTGTATCCAAATGTTATATCTGTACATGCAACATCATTGTCTATTGTTTTTGGAACTCCTATAGTATTAATTCCTTTTAAAAATAAATCCCTTGCAGACTTTTGTGTGCTATCTCCACCTAATGTAAATACACAGTCAAATCCATCATCTTTTACATTTTTTACACATTGGTCTGACATATCTTTATATTCTGTAGTCCCATCTGCATTTGTGACTTTATAATTGAATACAATAGTATTAGTAGATGATCCTATTATTGATCCACCTTTTTGTATAATTCCAGATGCAATTGGATTTCCATCTAGCCTAATATAATTGTTTTCTAATAATCCTTTATATCCATCTATAAAACCATAACATTCAATTCCATTGTTTTCGGCAGTTTTAATTAT
The DNA here is from genome assembly GCA_052036095.1 of Bacillota bacterium. Classification (GTDB taxonomy): domain Bacteria; phylum Bacillota; class Clostridia; order TANB77; family CAG-508; genus CAG-793. The sequence goes on along the minus strand of JBPOHA010000001.1, from coordinate 9,286 downwards.
TGCCCTTATAACTGGATTAAGACCTGCTACGTCTCCTCCATTTGCTAATATTGCTACTTTCTTAATCATCTCTTATACTTTCCTCCTATAAAAAATTAAATATTTTATACTTTACTTAAAATATTTTATATTATGTTTTTTCTTTAACTTTTATTCATAATAAACACATATTTCAAATAATTTGCTAATCAAATTTAACCTATATAATTTATATTATATAAGTTAAATGTATTTATATTCTATTCTATATTTTTATCTTTCTTTTTGCTTTTTCTTGCTTTTGAAATTATTATAATTAATATTACTACAAATAATGATACTCCAAATGCTATTGACTTTTTCTTATCTGAGAAAAAGTTTTGTATTGTTGCAATAATATTGCTAAATAAATTTCCTTTAGAAGTTACTATAATCGTAGATGTTGATATTTCTGCCTTTACTTGATATGTCGTTACATTTTCATCATCCTTTAAAATTATAGTAATAATGTTTTGTCCTAGTTCTAAACTATCGTCATTTCCAATAATTTCAACCTTAGCTGATGTTTCATTTGCATTAGCAGTTATGTTTAATTTTTGAACTTTATCATCTTGAGTAATCTTAGTTTCATAATAATAATTATCACTACTAAATGTTGGGGATAATATTGCACCTTCTATTTGTAATGATGATAATTTCAATCCATTGTCTGTTTGTTTTGTGGCTATAATTTTATATGTTTTAGTCGTTTTGGCTTGTGAAGCTACAACAACATTAATGGTATTTTCTTTTTTAGATAAATTAGTATTGCCAGTTATTTTTACAGTAGCATTTTCACTTTCTGTTTTTGCATTTACTTCTAATGAATTTACATCTTCTGGTATTGTCACATAATATGTAACTGTATTTTTATTAAATACAGGTGAAATCTCATATCCATCTACACTTAGGCTTGCTAAATCATTATTATATTTATCTGTGCTTTGTGTATTGCTTGATGTTGTAGAGTTTGTAGCATTTACTTTATTTATATCTGTTATCGATAATATTGTCATAATCATAAATATTGTAATTATTGTTATAATTAATATTTTATTTAATTTTTTCATATTATTTCCACCTTATAAGATTTTATTTTTTTCTCTTAATTATTATGTACTATTTCTGTAAAAAACATATTATTTATTATTAAATGAAATTTATTTGCATAAGTATAAAATTTATTATTTAATAAGATTTATTTGCATAAGTGCAAATTTATTATTTAATAAGATTTATTTGCATAAATACAAAATATTATTTATATAAAATACATACTACTTTATATAATTTTATAATAGTTATTATACACATACAATTTTTATTTAGCAATAAATTTTTTAATTTTTTTATAATAGAATTTACTATTTCAAATATAATCTGCTTTTTAATTAACTTTTGAAAATTTAAAAATTAAATTATCTAAATTTAATCTTCCCATTCCATTTCATATTCACCAATATTTAGTCTTCCCATTCCATTTCATATCCACCAATTTTTACTGTATCTCCATCATGTATACCAGCTTTTTTTAATGCAACATCTAATCCTAATTCATTTAATTTTTTGTGTAAATAATATAATGATTCATAATCTTCTATATTAACTCTTCTAAGTACACTTTCTACAGCTTCGCCTTTAACAACAAATTTCTTTCCATCTTTGCTAATTTCAAATTTATCTTTATTGCCATCTAATTTATATATTTTTTCTGTATCACTTTGCTTAATTTCTATTAAATCTTCTTTTGGTAAAGTCTTTAATGTTTCTGAAACATATTTCATTAAATCATCAATACCTTCGCCTGTTACAGATGAAATTTTAAATATTTTTTGTTTATTAGTTTTTGCTAATTTTTCTAATTCTTTATAACCAGTATCATCAGTCATTGCATCTATTTTTGTAGCTACAATTATTTGAGTTCTCTTAGCTAATTTTTTGCTATATTTTTTAAGTTCAGTATTAATAGTTTTATAATCTTCTACTGGTCTTCTGCCTTCTGAACCTGAAACGTCTATAAAATGAAGCAATAATCTTGTTCTTTCAACATGTCTTAAAAATTCAATCCCAAGTCCTGTTCCTTCACTTGCACCTTCTATTAATCCAGGAATATCTGCTATTACAAAACTATCTCCATATTTTGAAGTAACAACTCCTAAATTTGGCTCTATAGTTGTAAAATGATAATTTGCAATTTTAGGTGTTGCAGATGTAACTTTTGATAAAAATGTTGATTTTCCTACATTAGGAAATCCTAACAATCCTACATCTGCTAATAATTTTAGCTCAAGTACAAACTCTTTTTCTTCACCTGGTTCTCCATCTTGTGCAAACCTTGGAGCTTGTCTTGTAGAAGTTGCAAAATGTGAATTCCCTAATCCACCTTTTCCACCTTTTAAGATTAATGCTTCTTGCTCGGGTTCTGCTAAATCTGCTAAAATCTCATTTGTATTAGCATCTTTAACAACAGTTCCTATTGGAACTGGTATATACAAATTATCTGCGCTCTTTCCATATTTTCTTGCACCAGAACCATTTTCTCCATTTTCAGCCTTAAATTTTTTCTTAAATCTAAATTCTATTAATGTATTAGCATTTGGATCAACTTTAAAATAGACATCTCCACCACGTCCACCGTCTCCTCCATCAGGACCTCCTGCTGCTACATATTTTTCATGTCTAAAAGATACAGCTCCATTTCCACCTTTTCCAGCTTGTGCATATATTTCAACATAATCTGTAAACATTTATTCTCCTTCTTGTTTATATGACTTTCAACTAATTTTTTAATGTTTTTATATTTTAATATTTTTATATTTTAATATTTTAATATTTATAAATAGTAATCAATTTTTTTCTTAGTATCAGTCAATACACATTTAACCATTTTTAATAAATTATCTTTTTAATTTTACTAATAATCTAATTTCATAGATTTCTTTACTTTCTCAATTGTTATCTTAGATATTTCTCTTGCATGAGCTGTTCCAGCCATTAATATGTCTAATACTTCATTAGGTCTTTCTTCATAATAATGTCTCTTAGCTCTAATTGGACTTAAAGTTTTTTCAATATTTTCTATTAATTGTTTTTTGCAAGCTACACATCCACGGCAACCTTTTTTACATTCTTCACAAATATTTTTGCATTCATCACTTGTACTAAATAATTTATGATAATAATAAACCATACATATATCAGGATTTCCTGGATCATCTTTTTTAATTCTTGCAGGATCTGTTAGTGCTGACATAACTTTCTGTCTTATTATGTCATATTCATCAGATAAATATAACGCATTTCCTAAAGATTTACCCATTTTTTCATTTCCATCTAATCCTTTAATTCTTGGAGCATTACTTATTACTCCAATAGGTTCTCTAAGAGTATCTCCATAAATTGAATTAAATTTTCTAACTATTTCTCTACATTGTTCTATTAAAGGAAGTTGATCTTCACCAGCTGGAACATAAGTAGCATCAAAAGCAGTAATATCTGCAGCTTGGCTAACAGGATACCCTAAAAATCCATATGTAACACTTTCTCCAAATAAATCTTTTTTCTGTGCAATTTCAGTTTTAACAGTGGGATTTCTTTGAAGTCTAGCTATTGTTACAAGATTAGAGTAAAATACTGTAAGCTCTGCTATTTCTGGAATCATTGATTGTAAAAAGAAAGTTACTTTATTAGGATCAATTCCAACTGCTAGCTCATCCATTAAAATTTGTGTAACATTTTGCTTTACTTTATCTGGATTATTAAAATTATCTGTTAAAGCTTGTACATCTGCAACCTCAATAAAAGTTTCAAATTTATCTTGAAGTTCTGTTCTACTTTTTAAAGAACCAAAATAGTGACCAATGTGCAAATGGCCAGTTGGTCTATCACCTGTTAAAATTCTTAAAGACTTATCAGATTTAATATCCTCAATATTAATTTTCTCATCTTCAATTATTGAGCTTTCATCTCCAAATTTTGCTTTCTCAGCTTCAATTATTGATTTCTTCTCTCCATTTTTTTCTTCCATAATTTACTTCCTCTCAAATTATTTTCAATCATCCACATAAAATATTTTGTATAATAAAAAATTGTAACTTTCCAATTATAAAACAAAACAGAATTTTTATAAATAAATGTACATTTTTATTTTCCTTATACATTCATTAAAACTTACACACTGTCAACTTAATTATCAAATCATTATTATCATCATTTGCAACCTTATTTCTTCTAATAGCACCACACTTATCACACTTATACACAATTATATAACCCTTTTTACTATCAGGAATAACTTGAATAGGTCTCAAAATACCATGGCACTCCTCAGCCCTATCACCCGGAAGATTATCCACATGCTTCGAACATAAGCAATACGGACAATGATCTCTTGAAGTATAACCAAGCTTTTCCACCTTTTTTCCACAATTCTCACATATAAAACCTTCATCATTCTTTGTAAACTGTTTCATTTTAAAATTCCTTTATAATTTACTTTCAAAATTTTAATTATATAATTCTTCTTAACACATCACCCCTATTATATACATAAATAATAAAAAAGTAAATTATAAAAGAAAAATTAATAATCAAACACACTTCCATCAATAAATTCTCTTAATAAAGAGTTGTTTGGAATAGGACTCTCATTTTCAATAGGTGTAAAATATTCCAAAAATGTAATTAAGCGTTTTGCCTCTGAAAATTCTTTTTCATCATGTCCTATCTTTTTTAATTCTGGAATTGCATATTTTCCAAGTACTGCAAGTTCATATACAAGTGAACTGTTAAACATAGCATCTGCTTCTTCTTGATATGGGAATATATTTTTATTTTCTCCTGCATTTACTGAAGGCCATCTCTTTAAAGTTTCTAATGCCGAATATCCTCTAAAATTATAATCTCTTACAATTCTTCTGATAAGTCTTGTATCAGTAGTTGAAATTCTATTGTAATAATCTATATTTAATACTGTTAAATCACTTATATAAATTTTAAATTTATTTTCTTTAGGAATACTTGCTGTCAATTTATCATTTAAGCAATGAATTCCTTCAATAACAAGAATTTCATCATCTGCTAGGCTCATTTTTTCACCATTATATCTCTTAGTTCCCACTTTAAAATCAAATGATGGTACATCTATTGTTTCACCATTTATTAATTGTGTTAGATGTTTGTTAAACAAATTTAAATCAAGTGCTTCTATTGATTCGAAATCATAATCCCCTTTTTCATCTCTTGGAGTAAAATCTCTTTCAACAAAATAATTATCTGTTCCTATTGTTACTGGCTTTAGCCCATTAACTTTCAATTGAACTCCTAATCTTTTTGCAAATGTTGTTTTTCCTGAAGAAGAAGGTCCAGCGATAAGAACCATTTTTATGCCTTTTTTCTTTGCTATTTTATCAGCAAGTTCTGCTATTTTTTTCTCTTGTAAAGCTTCTGACATAAGTATTACATCTTTTGCCTTTCCAGATTCAGTAGCAGTATTTAAATGATGAATTGTGCTAATCTTCATTAAGTTGTATATTTCATCATATTCTTGCAAAACTGATAGAAATTTTTTGCTCTCTTTAAATTCACCTAATTTAGTTGGATTATCTTTGCTAGGATATCTTACTATAAATCCATTTTTATATTTTTTTATATCAAAAATATCTACTAATCCAGTGCTAATAGGCATTACTCCATAAAAATAATTATAATAATTTTCACAGAAATAAAGAGAAACTACATCTTTTTCTTTATTGTCAATTTGAAGAATTCCTCTTAACGTTTTCTCTTTCTCATAAAACTTTTCAGCTTCTTCTTTTGTCATTATTACTTTTTTAATTGGAAGATTATTGTTAATAATTTCCTGCATTTTAGCCTTTACATTTTCTATCATCTCTTCTGTAATTTCTTTATTTTTACCTAATTCATCTTTATTATCTATTTGGCAAAACATAGAATTTGAAAGTTGATAATTAATACATAATAATGCATCTGGATAAAGCTCATTAAATGCCATACTCATAACATATAAGATTCCTCTTATATATACTTTCATTCCATCCTTATCTGTAATATCAATGATTTCAACATCATCGCCTTCTTTTATTTCATAATTTAATGACTTTACTTCATTATTACATTTGCACGCAATAATATGATTAGGTGAAATACCTATATTTTCCTTAAACATATCAGCTACACTATTTATTGTTTTTGATAATCCTACTTCTTTTCCTTGATAAAATATCTTCATTTGCTTCCCTTTCTCATAATTATTATATTTTTAAATTATTTATAGTAATTCTCTTTAATCAACTATATTGTTAAGTTCATAATTTTATTATTTCATTTTTTCTTTTATTCTTTGTAAAATATTAAGTGCATCAATTGGTGTAATTTCCTCTAATTTTACTTGATCTAATTCATGTGCAACTTCAGCTAATTTATAATTGTACATACTTAATTGTCCTGCATCTTCTTCTTTTTCTATCTTATCCTTTGATGCTGATGAATTATCTCTTAAAATGCTTTTTCTTTCAAGAGTTCTTAATATTTCATTTGCACGCGTTGTTGCTTCTTTTGGAACTCCTGCTAATCTTGCTACATGTATACCAAAACTTTCATCTGTTCCACCTTCAACTATCTTTCTTAAGAAGATTACATCTTCTCCTCTTTCTTTTACAGAAATATGATAATTTTTAGTTCCTTCTAATTTATTTTCAAGTGATGTCAATTCATGGTAATGAGTTGCAAATAATGTTTTTGCTTTTATTTTAGATATGTATTCTGCAACTGCCCATGCTATTGAAAGTCCATCATACGTTGAAGTTCCTCTTCCAATTTCATCTAATATTACAAGACTCTTATTAGTAGCATTTTTCAAAATAGTTGCTACTTCCATCATTTCTACCATAAATGTGCTTTCGCCCATGCTTAAATCATCTGATGCTCCAACTCTTGTAAATATCTTATCAACTACTCCTATATGAGCTGAACTTGCAGGAACAAAACTTCCTACTTGTGCCATCAATGTAATTAATGCAACTTGCCTCATATATGTTGATTTACCTGCCATATTAGGACCAGTAATAATGTTTAATCTATTGCTTTCTTCATCTAAGTATGCATCATTTTGTACAAAACTCCCTGATGGTAAGATCTTTTCAATTACTGGATGTCTTCCTTCTTTTATTTCAATAACATCGCTGTTATCTACTATTGGCATACAATAATTCATATCACTAGCAACTGTTGCGAAAGAACATAATACATCTATTTTAGAAACTATACTTGCTGATAATTGTAATCTCTTAGCATTTTTCTCAATCTCATCTCTAATTTTTACGAAAGCATCATATTCTAATGTAACTATTTTTTCTTGAGCTCCTACTATTTGATTTTCCATATTTTTAAGCTCTTCTGTTATGTATCTTTCACCTGTTGTTAATGTTTGCTTTCTAATATATCTATCTTGAGGAACCATTTTTACAAATGATTTGCTAACTTCTATATAGTATCCAAAAATTTTGTTATATCCAATTTTTAGATTTTTAATTCCTGTTAATTCTCTTTCTTTTGTTTCAATATCAACAAGCCATTTTCTACCATTTGTTGTAGCTTCAATTAACTTATCAATATTTTCATCATAACCTTTTTTTATAAGTCCGCCTTCTTTTACAGACATTGGTGGATCATCGACAATTGCAATATTTATAATATTGAATATGTCATCTAATGTATCTAATGATTCATATAATTCTGTAAGAAGTTTTGAATTTACTTTTTTCAAAGTTTCTTTTAATTCTGGTAATTGTGATACTGAATTTTTAAGTGAAATCATATCTCTTGCATTTGCTGTACCATAAGATATTTTTCCTGCTAAACGTTCTATATCATAAACATTCTTTAAGCTACCTTTGATATCATCTCTAAGCATTGCACTATCTTTTAATTCCTTTACAGCTCCTAATCTTAGATTAATATCATTTACATCTATAAGTGGATCACTAATCCATCTTTTTAAAAGTCTACCACCCATTGATGTTGTAGTTTTATCTAATACCCATAAAAGAGTACCTTTTTTAGCTTTGTCTCTCATTTTTTCTGTTATTTCAAGATTACGTCTTGCATTAATATCAAGAGACATATATTTTGTAGTTTTATAAATTATTATTTTATTAAGATTTTCCGGTTTAGTTTTTTGAGTTTCTTCGACATATTTTAAAAGCATTCCTATTGCTGGTATTGCTAAAATATATTTTTCAAAATCATTTATGCTATTTCCATTTTCGTCAATTATATCAAATGTTTCTTTTATGGTTTCTATATCAAATTTTTCATCAAGCTTTTTAGAAAGTGAACTCTTCATATTAAAAAAATCTGGTACAAAATCTTCATTATCTTCATCATCATTTTTAATATTATTTTCTTTTTCGTCTTCTAAACCTATTTGATTTATTTCACTATTATCAGTATTTTCATTGTTTTTTAAATTTTCTTTTTCATTTGAACTAGCAATTAAATTATTGCTTTCTAAATCATTATTTAATTTATTTTTTTCTAAATCATTATTGTTTATGTCAAAATCATTCACAGAAATAAAAGCATTAAAACGTTGTTTAATTTCATTTATCTCTTGAATTGAATCATTCATCATTTTATTAACAATAATTTCAGATGGATTATATCTTGAAATCTCATCTATTAATTTTTGAAAATTATTATCTTCTTTAATTTCAGTAGAATATGATTCTCCTGTTGAAATATCAAATACAGCAATTCCAAAATAAATTCCGTCTTTATATATTGACATAATATAGTTATTAGTTTTTTCTTCTAGTAAATTACCATCTGTAATTGTACCAGGAGTCATTACTTTAATTACTTCTCTTTTTACTATTCCCTTTGCTTGCTTTGGATCTTCCATTTGTTCACAAATGGCAACTTTGTATCCTTTTTCAATCAACTTAGTTGCATAAATTTCACCTGCATGAAAAGGAATTCCACACATTGGTGCACGTTCTTCTTGACCACAATCTTTTCCTGTAAGAGTTAATTCAAGTTCTCTTGATACATTAATAGCATCATCAAAAAACATTTCATAGAAATCACCTAATCTATAAAATAAAACACAGTCCATATAATTTGATTTAGTTTCCAAAAAATGTTGCATCATTGGAGAATAAGTTTCTATATGTTGAATTGCAAATTCAGTAGACTTTGGCTCACTACTTTTAGTATTTAATTCTATAATATTTTGTTTATCATTTTC